>CANREC010000047.1 GCA_947629535.1 uncultured Clostridia bacterium
CCGAAGAACGAAGTCCGTAGGTCTATGTCATTTCGAGCGGAGCCGAAGGCGTAGTCGAGAAATCTCTATTGCGGTGGGGATCCCTCGACACGCGCTTACGCGCGGCTCGGGATGACATTACGGTAGGGATCCCTCGACACGCGCTTACACGCGGCTCGGGATGACAATACAGTGGAGATCCCTCGACAAGCTCGGGATGACAATGCGGTGGAGATCCCTCGACACGCGCTTACGCGCGGCTCGGGATGACAATGAGGAACGGCAACCCTCTCCCCTACCCCTCCCCCTTCAACGGGGGAGGGCGAGATAAGGCCTCAGGATGAGCGGGCGGATTTCGTTTGAGGCCCTTTGCCGTGCTGTTTTCGTCCGCTTTTACCACTTAACGGGCTCGCCGCTGTTATCGTAGTGCCACCAATTTTTATTCTGTCCCAACTGTTCCTCAGAAGGTGTTCCCGCGGAATAGAAGTATACCGCCGCATTTCTGTAGGCGCTGCTTCCCCCGTTTCCGTTATTGAGAGTCCCCCAAGTCTCCTGCGTCCCTTCATAGTAGAACGTCTCTATTTGCAAACCGTTCTTGAACGCATGATAGAAATATTCCATATCCTCCCCGATCACGACAGTCTTAAGCTCTGTGCAGTAGGAGAAAGCGTCTTGTCCGACTTTCTTCACGCCCTTTCCGAAAACGAGCTCCTTCACAGGTGCGCCGTAGAAAGCATAGTTTCCGACATTTTCTATCCCCTCGATCGCGATCTTTTCGGGCAGAGGCTTTCCGTCGCCCAAATACAGCGTCGCTAATTTCTCTTTTTGCGTGTTGACAAAAACATTTGAAAATTCGTTTTCGAATTGGATCGCGGCCCATTCGGAGACAGTTCCCGCATAGTCTGCACGTTCCAAGGCCGTACAGCCGCTGAAGGCGCCCGCCCCGACTTTTTTCAAACTCTTCGGAAGAGAGATCTTGGCCAGTGCGCTGCATCCGCTGAAGGCACCCACGCCGATTTCTCCCATCCCCTCTTTGACCGTGACTTCACATAAGACCGCATTCTCCTGAAAAGCGCTCTCGCCGAGCGCAGAGACTTTTGACGGGACCGTCACCTTCTCAATACTGCTCCCGTAAAATGCGCGTGCACCGACGGAATACGCCTTTCCGCCATGCCCGTCGGGCAAGGTCAGCTCCTTCTCCCGCCCGAAATAGGTATGCAATACGTCAGCGTCCGTGCGCCAGACGAAACCGTTTTCGTCGGGATCGGATACGACGCTCATTTCGGAAAGCGCCGTATGGATCACCGCATCTTCATACAGGCCGAAATCTCCGTCCGTGCTGATCCCGACCGACGTGAGATCGTACACTTCCGCAAGCGCAAAGCACCCCTTGAACGGCTTGCGTACCCAGTCGTTTTGGACCGTCTGCACGCTCGAAGGGATCGTCAGCGAAGTCACATAGGCATGGTTCATAAAATGTGTTTTCACTGCTTTGATCTCCGTCACGCCATCGGCTACGGTCACCTTTCCCTTGATGGACATCGGCACATAGACGATCTCCGTCTTTGCCTTATTGTAGAGAATGCCGCCCTCTGCCGCGTAGGTCGCATTTTCCGCGCTCACTTCGATGCGTTCAAGCCCGTCGGGGAAAGTATTGTAGGACGTAAATATCTCCGCCTCTGTCGAAAAGGATTTCCCGAACGAGATCGTCCGTACGCCCGATCCATAGAACACAGACTGGCCCAATTCTATCAGAGCATCCATCTCCGCGCTTTCAAGTCCCGTGCATTTGTAGAATGCGGCCATATCCACCTTCTCAACGTGTTCAAGATCGATACTCGTGAGCGCTGAACAGCCGTAAAAGGCATATGCGCCTATTTCTTTCACCGTCTCAGGCAAAAGAACGACGGAAAGCGTCTCATCGCCTTCCTCAAGGTAGAATGCCATTTCTCCGATCGCAACAACGGGTTTTCCCGCATGTTCGGCGGGGATCACAAGCCGTGTTCTGTCCGTCGCGCTGTCTGCCCAACCAACTACGGCATATCCCGTCACAGTCTCCCCGTCCGCGCCCAATACTTCCTCATAGCGCAGTTCCGAATATTGCAGCGTCAGGCCGCAGACATCACATTTGCCGTTCTGGAACGTGTGGTCCTCATGCGCATAAGAGCACACATCGCATACGCCGTTCTTATATGTATGGGCGCCGCTGTCGTACTTCTCCCGACATACGGAACAGAGCTTATAGTGCCCGCTCTTGTCATATTCCCATGCTGTTGCTGTGTGGCCCTTGGCGGGGATCTCGCGCTCCTCCGTCTTGTCACCGTCGGTGCAGCTCCTGCTCTCTTTCCCGGCCTCTGTGCACGAGGGTTCCTTCACCGTCTGCCAAGCCGTAAAGTTGTGCGTGTGCGGCGGATCCTCATCCTGATCCGGCCCGCCGCCCGATCTTGTCAAGGTCACGGCAAGGACGACGGCTACGATCAGCACAATGGCCGCGACGATCGAAAGGATCGCGATGAGTTTTTTGCGTTGTTTTGTCATTTGAAACCTCCGAAAAATTTTTTCGCGGTCATGAACGCACAAAAAAAGTGTGCCTTCAACCGAAGACACACCGCGTTGGTATCTCCGATTGTCGTCACACAAACTTCCAACAACTTATTGAGTATAGGAAATAAAGAGATACGCAAAGCCCAGTATGCGTCCCTACCCAATAAGTTATTCGTTTGTGTGACGGTACCAGTATACCACCCGACGAAAAAATTTACAAGCGTTTTCGGAAATTTTTCGCATCGAGGGACAGGATGACGCGGGAATGAGGGAGCCGTTGGAAGGCGGGCCCCTTGCCCCGTCCCCCCGCGTCATGTTGAGCATAGCGAAACATCCCGAAGAACGAAGTCCGTAAGTCTATGTCATTTCGAGCGGAGCCGAAGGCGTAGTCGAGAAATCTCTATCGCGGTGGGGATCCCTCGACACGCTCGGGATGACAATGGGGAACGGCAACACCCTCCCCTACCCCTCCCCCTTCAACGGGGGAGGGCGATTTGAGGCCTCAGAATGAGCGGTGAGTATTGACAAATCGTTCTTTTTATGCAAAAATGAAAAAAAGCGGGACAAACCTTTCCCCAAAATCGTTGTAATCATGAAAGGAGAAAAATATGCTGGAGATCAGACATCTTACCAAGGTCTACACGGTGAAGGGCGGCGCCGAGACGTGTGCGCTCGACGACGTCTCCGTCTCCTTCGGGGAAACGGGCCTCGTCTTTCTGCTCGGCAAGTCGGGCAGCGGCAAATCGACCCTTCTGAACCTTGCGGGCGGGCTCGACGCCCCCACCTCGGGCGAAGTCATCGTCATGGGCAAGTCCTCGAAGGACTTCTCGGGCGCCGACTTCGATTCCTACCGCAACACCTTTGTCGGTTTCATCTTTCAGGAATACAACGTCCTCGATGAATTTTCCGTGGAGGACAACGTCGCCCTCGCCCTCGAATTGCAGGGAAAAACCAAGGATGCGGAAAAGATCTCGGCCATTCTCAACGAGGTGGAGCTTGCCCCTTACGCCAAGCGCAAGCCCAACACCCTCTCGGGCGGGCAGAAACAGCGCATCGCCATCGCCCGCGCCCTTGTCAAGGATCCCCAGATCATCATGGCGGACGAGCCGACGGGCGCCCTCGATTCGGCGACGGGCAAGCAGGTGTTCGACACCCTCAAAAAGCTCTCCGCGACCCGCCTCGTGCTCGTCGTCTCGCATGACAGGGAATTTGCCGAAGTGTACGGCGACCGCATCATCGAGCTCAAGGACGGCAAGATCGTCTCCGACGTCACCAAAGAGCATGTCGCCGCCGAGGAAGTGACGGAAAACCTCAGACGCATCGGGAATGACACCCTCTCCGTGCAGGGCGGGACGCCCGACGAGAGGACGATGAAAGAGATCGAGGCCTTTCTGAAGGAGAGCGACGGCGAGATCCTCATCTCCAAGGGGAAAGCCGACATCGCCGCGTTCCGCCGCGTCAACAGGATCGGCGAGGACGGCGCACGGGAGAAGTTCGAAGCGACCAAGGAGCCCGCGGCCGAGCGGTCCGACGGAAGAGAGATACAGTTCATCCGCTCCCGTCTGCCCGTTCTGAAGGCGATGAGGATCGGCGCGTCGGGGCTCAAGCTCAAGCCCTTCCGCCTCATCCTCACCATTCTCCTCTCCGTCGCCGCGTTCATCATGTTCGGTCTCGCCTCGACGATGATGCTCTACAACGAGCGCAGTGTGCTCGTCAACTCCTTCCTTGCGGCCGACTACGACCACATCACCCTCGACAAGCGCTACGAGGTGCGCCGCTACAACGGCGAGGAATACATGTACACGACCGCCTCCCCCGCCAAATTCACCCCTGCGGATATCAAGAGCTTTGGGGAAGAGGCCATCGGGGTCTATTCGATCGGCTTGTCCTTCTCCCAATTTACGGAGCAGAGCTACTACTATGTACCGCAGATCACCCGCCTCACCGTGGCCGAAGAGGGACACCCGCTTGCCAAAAATCTTCTCGCGGGGCGCCTGCCAGAAGCCGACGACGAGATCTGCGTGAGCAGCTATTTTGCCTCCTGCGCCGCGGCGCTCGGTTTCCTTCCCGTAGGCGAGAACGGCGTGCTCTCCGAGAAGCCCGCGACCATCTCATCCCCCGCCGATCTCGTGGGGCAAAAACTCGTCACAAACGAGAAAATTCTCAACATATGCGGCGTTTTCGACAGCGGAGAGCTGCCGCACAAGTATGATGAGTACAAGGCCATCGACGTCAGCGATAACTACTTCGACTACAACATAGAGCTCAACCTCTACGCCTTCCGCTCCTATCTTGGCGAGGGGCTGCACTCGCTCGCCATTACGACACAGGCGCTCGCCGATACCCTCCTCACGCCGACAAAGATCGTGGAATGGTTCGACAATGCGTCGCAGTCCTTGGCCATTCTCAAAACCGACGAATACGGCACCTATGCATCCTATTTCATGCGTGCGTACGCCGTCTACGACCCCGACGGCGACCGCCCCGTGCTTCCCATCGTCGCGGGGAAGAAGATCGCGACCCTGCAAGACGACGAGCTCATCGTCTCCCTTCCCATGCTGGCGGAGCTCTATGGAGACGCCTTGCCCGACGAGAGCGCCAAGGACTACACCGACTACAAGGACTTTATCAACACGGCGATCAACTTCGACAATACGCTCGGCGACGAGGAAAAGGAGGCGGCGGTCTCCGCCATGCAGAGCTTCCTTGCGTCGCACACGCTCACGAAGGAGCTCTTCCTTCCCCGCTACGAAAAAGACGGCTCCGTCATCTATGACAGCGTGGGCAGCTTTGACATCGTCGGGGGCTATCTTCCCGATGAAACCGTTTGGAATTACGGCGTCTATTGCTCCGAAAACGCCTATCCGACCCTCATGTCGATTGGGCCGCAGCGCGAGGAGACCAAGTACGTGCCCGAGCCCGACGCGACGTTCGACGCCGTGCTGGTCCCCTTTGAACACAGCGCCGCCGCGCTCAACCGCCTCTTCGACAGGGTCAAAGTGACGGACCCCGAGACGGATGTTTTCTACACGACAATCAATACGCTGTATAGCGAGGTGCGCATGGCGTCGGATATCGTGAATGAACTCTCCATCGTGTTCCTCGTCATCGGCTTGGTCCTTGCCGTGTTCTCCGCTCTTCTTCTCTTCAACTTCATCTCGATGAGCATCACGAACAAGAAGAAGGAGATCGGCATCCTGCGGGCCGTCGGCGCAAGGGGCACGGACGTATTCAAGATCTTCTTCTCGGAGAGCGGCATCATCGTCGGCATCTGTACGATCCTTGCCATCATCGGCACGACGATCCTGACCGTCATCATCAACAATATTCTGCGGGACAGCATCGGATTCGACGTGACGCTGTTCGTGTTCGGGCCTGTGCCCATCCTCATCATGGTCGCTGTTGCCGTTGCCGTCGCGGTCATCTCCACCTTCCTGCCCGTCTACTTCGCCGCAAGGAAGAAACCAGTGGAGAGCATCAGAGCATTGTAATTCTCACCCCCTCGTAGGGGAAGCAAGGGGGCCCCGCCCCGCCGTTCTGATTACGTCATGGTGAGCTCCGTCGAACCATCACCTTATTTTACTGCGGTGATCCTTCGACTACGCTACTTCGCGCCAAGGACGGCGCTCGTGCCGCGCTTAGACACAAATTGAATGCGCGCGGGGCAGGATGACGCGATTGGAACGTTTCCGTTTTGATGATCACCCCACCGCAATTTTCAATTTTCAATTTTTAATTTTCAATTTCCCAGCCCTTCCCGAATGACCCGCTCGGCGTTTGCGTATGCGATCTTTTCGACGATGCGGGGCGGAAAAACTTCACACATGTCCCCGATGAACCGCGGCATATCGGCCGCGGTTTTCATATACGCGTTCTGCGGAATGCCGTCAAAGTCGCTCCCGATTGCCAGAACGTCCTCGCCGCCGACCTTCAGAATGTGCGAAATATGCGCAATAAGTGCGGTTTTTTGTCCCGCGGCAGACTTGTCGGACGAGAGAAATCCATCGTAGAAATTCAGCCCCATGACCCCGCCGCAGTCGGCGAGCAGTTTGATCTGTCCGTCGCTTAAATTCCGCGTGTGCGCAAGGACGGCCCGCGCGTCAGAATGGCTCGCGACGAAGGGGATGCCCCTCGCTTTGCTCCACGCCGCGACGTCAGAGAAGAGCTCGTCGGAGCCGTGCGAGACGTCGACGAGCATATGGAGCTCCCCCATTTTCTCCACGGTTTCGCGGCCGAACGGCGTGAGGCCGCGCGTCCCCCGCTCATTCTGAGGGAGCGTAGCGACCGAAGGATCCCCTAAAACGAAGTCCGTGGACGCCCGTTCATCCTGAGGGAGCGTAACGACCGAAGGATCCCCTAAAACAAAGTCCGTAGATCTATGAGATCCTTCGCTGCGCTCAGGATGAGCGGACGGGGCAAAGGGATTGGACTTTCGCTCATCCTGAGGGAGCGTAGCGACCGAAGGATCCCCTAAAACGAAGTCCGCAGGTCTATGAGATCCTTCGCTGCGCTCAGGATGAGCGGACGGGGCGTCCGTCGCCGCCCGTTCTCCGTGCGTTCCGCCGAGTTCGTTGTCAAAATTCCAGACGAGCGTCATCATGCGCACGCCCTTTTCGTACAATATGTCTAAATTTTTGAGGTCTCCCTCGATGGCCTCGCCCCCTTCCACCGTCAGCATGGCGTGAATGCCCTCTCCCTCTAAATCTTCCGCTTTTTTTACCCATCGATAGCCGCTTGAAATGCACATTTTTTCAAACTTATTGCACAGTTTCAACGTTTCGCTGAGGCCGCCGTGCGGTGTGAAACAGGCAAAGCACTCCAAAAAGCACCCGCCCGCCGTCAGCGTCTCCTTGGTAACGGAAAGGACGCCCTCTTTTGTGAGAGCGTCCGTGTGCAGATCGATATATTTCATCCCCTGTAGAACAGCCGTACGATGCGGCCGAGCACTCTCGGCAGCTTGATACAGATGATCATACAACCTCCCCGCTATTGATGAGGAGCACATATCCCCTATCGGCCGTGAAGGAAAATTCCTCGCCCGTCGTCAGATTGGAGATGCCGCGCGTGGAGCCGTAGCAAAGGCATAGACCGTGCATCGGGTATTTGAGCCCCCTCGCATCCATGATATGCACGTCGCCGCCAAAGGGTAACAGCGAGACTGTCTGCCCCTTTTTGCAGGCGAACGTGTTCTCTCCCTCTCCGCAGAGGAAAATATCCGCGCCGTTCGTCCTGAGCACGGCAGAAAGGACGCCCGCCCTCTTCGCCTTATACAGAAGGTGGAGATTGCCTAAAAAGTGGTCCTCGCGCCCGCCTCCGCCGCCGTAAAAGAGAATATCGGTCGCGCCGAGTTCTAAAGCGCGGTCGACGGCAAGCTCGCCGTCCGTCTCGTCCTTTTCGGAAGGAAAGGTCCGAAGGGGCGCGGGGATCGGGGCCTCGTCAAGGGAATCAAAATCGCCCAGATTTTCGTCGATCCGCACCCGACCCTTCGCCCACGCATAGGCGCCGTCACAGCAGATGACGTAGGCGTTTTCGGCGGAAATGTCGCCGCGGAAGGGCTCGCCGTTCAATAAGATGACGAACGTTTTGCGCACGCCGATCATCCGCGCAGCCTCTTGACGGTCTCGGCCATGTCCTTCGATCTGAACACCGTACTGCCCGCGACGATGACGTTCGCACCCGCCGCAATGACGTCTTTGACGTTCTCTTCCGTGATGCCGCCGTCGACTTCGATGTCGAGCTCGGCTCTTCCGCATTTGATGCAGAAATCGCGCAATAACTCGATTTTTTTCAACGTCTCGGGAATGAATTTCTGCCCGCCCCAACCGGGGTGGACGCTCATGAGAAGGATCATGTCGGCGCCCGCCTCGACGGCAGGAAAGACCTTTTCAACGTCCGTCTCGGGATTGATGACGGCGGACTTTTTCACGCCATATGCTGCGATTTTTTGGAAGAGCGCGGGGATATCGCATGTCTCGACGTGGACGGTGATGTTGTCGGCGCCCGCCCGCACGAAGTCCTCGATGTGCGTCTCGGGGTGGAGCACCATGAGATGGCAGTCGAGGGGGAGATTTGTGTGCGGACGGATGGCCCGCACCATCTGTGCGCCGAAGGTGATGGGCGGAACGAAATTCCCGTCCATGACGTCGCAGTGGACGAGGTCGGCGCCGCTTTTTTCGAGCCGCTGTACTTCCTCGCCGACCTTGGAAAAGTCGCTCGCGAGGATGCTCGGCGCAATTTTGATGTTCATGACTTCCTCCTTATTTGACTTTCGTTTTGGGGCGGACCCCCTCCCCTACCCCTCCCCCTGACGCAGGGGGAGGGCGGAGTGTTTGCCCTTTCCTAGCCCGCCCCTCGATGGGTAGGGGGGTGGGCAACGACGATCATGCCCACCTCAGTCACCTGCGGAGGTGGGCAACGACGATCATGCCCACCTCAGTCACCTGCGGTGACAGCTCCTCCTCGGGAGGAGCCTTATCTGCTCCGTAGGTCCAATGGGATCCTTCGCTGACGCTCAGAATAGGCGCCGCGCGTTCAATTCTTTCTCAAAAATCTCGCTCTCAGCTGTCCGCAAGCTCCGCCTCGTCGCGGCAAACTTCGCCTTTTTCGCTTCGCTATCGCGAAGCTCTTTTGCGCGTTGCCGCTCCTCTTCCCAAAAAAATGCTCCGCCTTTTTTCGGGAGCCCTATTCGACATCGGCTCCGCTTGCGGAATGATTCTTTCTCAAAAATCTCGCCCGTAGTTGTCCGCAAGCTCCGCCGATGTCGGAGCCCATGCTGCGGCGGAGGGTCGCCGAGACGCCCTGTTTCTCCAAGACGCCCAAAAAGCGGTAGGCCTCCTTCTCGGAGACGGACTTTAAGTCCCGCTCCTCAACCTCGTTGAGCCGAATGAGGTTGACGTGACAGGGCCGCCCCTTCAGGAGCGCCGCGAGGGCGAGCGCGTGTTCCTCGTCGCAGTTTTCGCCCGCGATGAGGCTGTATTCGAAGATGTACCGTCTCCCCGTCCTTTCAAAGTAGTACGCACATGCGCCGAGGATCTCCGAAATGGAATACTGATTGGCGATCGGCATCGTGCGCCTTCTCTCCTCGTCGGTGACGGCGTGAAGGGAAACGGTCAGATTGAGCGGAATGTTCTCGAGGGCAAATTTCCTCATCTCGGGGACGAGGCCGCATGTGGAGAGCGAGATGTTCCGCGCACTGATGCGGATGCCCCCTTCATGCGTGACGAGGCGCAAAAACTTTACGACGTTGTCGTAATTGTCGAAGGGCTCCCCGCTACCCATGAGGACGATGTTGGTGACCTTCCTGTCCTTCAGCGTTCCCCCCTCGAGGCGGTTGACGGCGAGGATCTGCCCCAAGATCTCCCCCGCGGTGAGGTCGCGGACGCGGCCGTTCAAGGTGGAGGCGCAGAACTTGCACCCCATGCGGCAGCCCACCTGCGTGGAGACGCACTGCGTGTTTCCGTACTTGTAGGACATCAGCACGCCCTCGATGATGTTGCCGTCGGCAAGGGAAAAGAGGAACTTCTTCGTCCCGTCCGCCGAAACAAAAGTATTCAGAATTTTGACGGGCTCATCCTCATACGCCTCGAGAAGGGCGCTCTTGAGCGCGGCCGAAACGGGGATGGCGGAGATCGCTTTCCCCTGCATGAGGCCCTCGAAGAGCTGTTTCGCGCGGTAGGGCTTTTCCCCCTTTTCCGCGACGAGCGCCGAGAGCTCCTCAAAATTCAGATCCTGCAAAATCTTCTTCACATGCGCCTCAATTTTGCGAGATAGAATCCCGCGCCGTATGCCGTATCGGGCAAAAACTGCACACCGTATGCCGTTTTTTCGTGTGCGAGAGGAGAAAGGACTTCCTCGGCGGAAAACTCCGCATGCTCCCTCAGAAACGCCCCGACGACGCCGTCGTTCTCGGCATCCAGAATGGAACACGTCGAATAGAAGAGCGCCCCGCCGCGCTTTAAGTAGCGGGAGCAATTGTTCAGAATGGCGAGCTGAACTGCCGTCAACCGTGCAATATCTTCGCTTTTTTTGTTGAGAGGCAAATCGGGATTCTCGGCCACGGTGCCGAGGCCCGAACAGGGGACGTCGCACAGAATGCCGTCGAATGCCCCCTCAAAGGCGGGATCGAATACCGAGGAATCGGCCTGCATCGCGTCGGCATTTTCGACCCCCATCCGCGCAAAATACTTCTTGATCAGCTCCACACGGTGTTCATGAAGTTCGCAAGCGGTCACATGGATACACTTTTTTGCGATGAGCACGCTCTTTCCGCCGGGCGCGGCGCAGGCGTCGAGAAAGTTCCCGCAGGGCTCCACGGCCGCACAGATGGCCACGCTCCCCACGGACTGGAAGGTATAATCGCCGCGGTCGAATCCCTCGTCGCGGGCAAAATTTTCAAACAGATAGAGCCCGCCGAAGGGCGTGTCCTCGTGCGGACGGGCAAGATAGCGCTCTTCGTTCCGCTCAAAGCGCACGGAAACGCCGTGGCTCCGCGCAAGAAGGATCTTTTCCGCCCTGTCCCCGTAGCGGGAGAGCGTTTCCCTCACGGCAAAGAGCGGGAAATTGCTCCGAGCGGCAAGGCCCTCTTCACCCGCGGGAAGGACGACCTTGCTCTCGTCGAACCGCCGCAGGAAGGCGTTCACAAACCCCGACGCTCCCCCTTTCCCCATTTTCTTGAGGAGCGAAACTGCCGTGTCCGTCACCATATAGCGCGGTTTTTTGAGAAAAATCAGCCAATATAGCGCGATTTTCAGCACGATGCGGACGGCGGTCTTGGGATTCCTTTCGGCGAAGGCGGAGATACAGAGGCCGAGATAGCCGTCGTTCTCGAGCACGCCGTACACCGTCCTGACTGTGCGGGCGCGGTTGAGCTCCTCGATGGGCGTCTCGGAAAGCGCGATCTTGAGGTGCGCCCCCTCCGAGTAGACCTTGGTCAAAATGACATATGGGTCATAGAACGGGTTGGTCAAAGCGGTCCCCCTTGCTCAGTTTTCTGCCGTTGCAAAAGTCCCGCGCGGACATCCTTCTGCCGCCAGCGGGCTGGAGCTCAGTGATCGCAACGGCCCCCTCGCCGCACTTGACGATGAGCCCTTCCTTGGGCGAGGCCGCAATGACGGTGCCCGCGGGAGCGTTCTCCTCGCAGGGGACCTCTTCGGCAAACCAGAAGTTGAGCGTCAACTCCCCCTTCCGCGCAAAGGCAAAGGGGGCGGGAGAGAGCCCGCGGATGAGACAGCTCACTTCCCTTGCCGTTTTGGAGAAATCCACCTCGGTGCGCGCCACCTTCTTGCAAAGGGACCCTTCTCCCTGCTTTTTCAGCACATATGTGCCGTTTTTTATGCTCCCGATCGCCTCGACGATGAGGTCGGAAGAGATGCGGGAGAGTCTTTCTTCGAGCGTGTCGCGGGTATCCGAATCATAGATGGGCGTCTTAGCGCTGAGGAGCATGTCGCCCGTGTCGAGGCCGAGCTCCGTTTTCATGATGGTGACGCCCGTCTCCCGTTCCCCGTCGATAAGGGCGCGCGGAATGGGCGCGGCGCCGCGGTAGGCGGGAAGAAGGGACGCATGGATGTTCCATACGCCGAGGGGGAAGAGGTCCAAAACTTCCTGCGTCAATATCTGCCCGTAGGCGCAGGTCACCATGAGGTCGGCACCCACGGCTTTGAGGGGAGCGATATCCTCTCTGAGCCGTACGGGCTGAAGGACGGGAAGGCCGAGCATTTCCGCCGTCTCCTTGACGGGCGAGGGCGTGAGGATCCCCTTCCGCCCCTGCGGCTTGTCGGGCTGGGTCAGAACGGCAGCGATGCCGAACGTCTCATGAAGTTTCAGGAGAGGGAGCACGGCAAATTCCGGCGTCCCCGCAAATACGATCTTCAATGTATCACTCCCTGTTTTGGATATTAAGAATTGTGACAGTACGCTCATTCTGAGGGCAGTCGAAGGGGAAGGATCCCCTAAACGAAGGCCCCCGTGCTCATTCTGAGGGCGAAGCCCGAAGAATCCCATTGAACGCGGAGCTCCGCGGACGCTCGTCGCGTCATCCTGAGCCGCGCGTAAGCGCGTGTCGAAGGATCTCGCGGGGGCATTTGCTGCGGTTGA
>CANREC010000048.1 GCA_947629535.1 uncultured Clostridia bacterium
CCCGTTGAAGAGGGGGTGATCGAGCCGCCAAATCGCCCTCCCCCGTTGAAGGGGGAGGGGTAGGGGAGGGGGTTGTGTTTCCCCATTGTCATCCCGAGCCGCCGCGTGCCACCCGCGCTCATTCTGAGCGTTAGCGAAGAATCCCCTTGGTCATTGTCTGACTTCGTATGAGGGGATCCTTCCCCTTCGACTACGCTCAGGGTCAGGATGAGCGGGGGGCGGCGAGGGCCTTTCACCCACCCCTTGGTCCCTGTAGGGGACAGGAAACAAAGCAAAAAGTGAACAGACACGGTCTCTGCCGTGTCTCTTCGCGATTTTTTAGGAAGATATTTCCGAGGAGAAAAAGCATGAAAAAGTTCAAAATTATCCTGATCACATTGCTTGCGATGATCCTTCTCATCGCGCTGCCCCTCGTCTCCGCATGCGATACGGGCAACACGGAGAACAATACGGAGAACACGGGGGACAACAACGACAAAGATCACGACGATGACACGCCCGACGTTCCATCCGACAGCGACGACCCTTGGGTGGGCAATTGGAAGAGTTTGGACGGCTCGCTGGGATTCTCGATCGCGGCAGACGGCGCAAACGTCATCGAAAACGACACCAAGACGGCGGCCACGATCTCCGCACCCACCGACGCCTCTCTCACGCTGACCACGGACGAAAAGACGTACGCGCTCAGCTGGTATGAAGGCGGCGTCGCAAACAAGATCGTCGTCCTCACGCAGGGGAACGAAAAGACCTATTTCATTCCCGCGGCCGCGCCCGCCATCGGCGAGGACTTCGGCGGCACCTGGTATGACCAATATGCGCCCAACACTCTCACGGTCGACGCGCAAAAGGGCACGGCGTCCTTCAACGGAAAGGCCGCGCTCGCCGTCGTCGACTGCGGCCTTGTGGAGACGTGGGAGAATAACGACGGTTCCACGATCGGTATCAACCATCAGTGCCTCTATCTCATCATGGAGGACGGCGGCGACATCTTTTTCGTCGGTTGGTATAAGGACAGCACTTCGGCGGGCGAGGAAAACGGCAGGGCGTTCGACTGTCCCACCGTCACGACCCCCGAAGATAGCGAGACCCCGCTCACCTTCCGTTCCTTCATCGAGCTCTACGTCGATGAGGACCTTGACGGTACCTGGAGAAATGCCGCGGGGAGCGTCCAGATCGTTGTCGACGCCGAGGCAAAGACCGTCAAAGTCGGCGGAAAGAGCGCCGAAGTTTACAACAACGGCGGCACCAAGGGTTCGGGGAACATCATCGTCTCGGACGGCACGGAGTACCGTCTCGAGCCCGACCCCGGCTATAACTACTTCCTCACCCGCGAGAAGGTCGTCGACGTCGGCATGGGGCAGAGGGACTACTTCCTCAAGAGCGATCACGACTTCAAGAAGGTGGAGAACACCTATCTTCAGGGGACGGAGTGGGACGACCTCACGGGGGCGCACAAGCTCTCGGTCGCGGCAGACGGAACGCTGACCTATGACAAGAAAACGTATACCGTCTTTGTCTCCGAACTTCTCTCCAACGGCATCTACAAGGCCATCGCCGTCTCGGCAGACAATGCAAAGGTGGAGATCAGCTATGAGGCGGGCGCGGGATCCCTCACCTTCTCGGACGGCGTATTCTCGTATACCTATTATAAGGCCAATGCGGGCGGCGGCACGGAGCAGACGGGTTTCCTGGGCCTCACGCTCGGCGTCCATGTGAACCCCGAGGGGAAAGAGGTCGAAGTCACGGCGGACAGCCTCATCATCAAGGTGAGCACTTTCGACTATTATGACGATGAGGACATCACCGTCACGATGGATATGCTCACCGAAGCCGACGATCCCATCTACAACAGCAGCAAGCACTACACCTTTACTTGGAAGGACGTCAACGACACCGAGCACACCATGCACATCGCCCTCGACCTCTCGAGAACAGAACTCGGCCAAAAAGAGGCAACGTCCTACAAGTTCATGATCGCCTTCGGCGATTATGAAGAGCACTTCTTTGTCAAATAATCGACTATGAAACATGCAAAACGCAACATGACCTTGATATTTTGCTCGATTTTCGCGCTCTCCGCGCTCGCCTTCTCGGCATGCGACAGCGGCAGCGCTCCCCCGAAGGACAATACGCCCCAGCAGGGCGAGGACTCGCCCGAGGAGCAGGGCCTTTCGGTAAAAATCGGCACATATGATGCGGAAAAGGGCACGATCACCCTCTCCGCGCCCGCAAACGGCAAGGACTACGAGGCGAAGGAATCCGTCACAGTGACGGCCGAGGCCAAGGAGGGCTTTGACGTCGCGGCGATCCTCGTCGGCGATGAGGTCGTCTCCCGCCTTGCCTCTTCCTACACTTTCTTCTATGCGGAGCCCGTTACCGTCGGCGCCGTGTTCGCCCCCTCGGCAAAGGATGCCCCCGACGTGACCTTCTCTTCCTCTGTAAAGTCCTTCGGCAGAGCCTTCCGCGGCTATTGGGCCTCGGAGACGGGCGAAGAGCTCTTCATCGGCGAGACAAAACTTGTCTACAAGGGCACGGCGATCGCAAATGTCGCGGCTGTCGGCTCGGAAAACGAGCAGGCCTATAACTTCACGGCAGGCGGCGTCAATTATTCTCTTTCGTGGGCGCGGACGGACTATTCCGTCGGCTATGTCATCGACGTGCTGAATGTCACCGACGGCACCCGCGAGGACTTTTTCCCCGATCCGCTCCCCAAGGCCAATTTGCGCATCGCCGAAAAGTATGCGGGAGAGTGGACGGCCGCGGACGGCGGGAACGTCCTGACGCTCAGCATCGGCGAGAGCCTCGTCTATCAGGGCGATACCGTTGAAAAGATCCTTGACGGCGGCTATTTTGCGACGACCAACGACATCTTTGCGACGCCCATCGGCACGAATATCTATTTCTTCCTGCACGGCGGCACAATGCACATACTGATGTGGAACGGGGAAACGGAATGCCCTTCCGTGGACGACGACCTCTTCAACGGCAACGGCGGGGGGACCTCCTACACCTTCCCCGAACTCCTGCGCGGCACATGGAAAACTGCGGACGGCAAGACGGCCGTCATCACCGAAAAGTCGTTCACCCTCAACGGGAAGGCCGTCACCGCGAGCGGCTCGGACAGCGCCTTCTTCTTCACCGAGGGCGGCAAGACGTATGAGGTCAACCTCTACGCGGGAAGCGACTATATCCTGCAAATTTCTTCGGAAATTTTGGGGAAAGACGGGCTCATTGCTGGCTATGACCGCGAATACTACTTTATGGAAGGCCGCCCCGCGGTCACGCCCGACGCCTCTCTCGAGGGGACGTGGACGGGGACCGACGGGACAGAGGGCAGCGTCACCGTCTCGGGCGGGAAGATCGTCTGGGACGGCAGCGAGCTCATCCTCATCGCCGCGGGCGAGGAGAGGGCGGACGGGTTCATCTACTTCGTCTCCGCCGCGGGGAAAGTGTATGAACTATTTGTGTTCAACATGGCAGAGACGGACGGCGAGCCGCCCGTATGGGTCATGACGCTGAGCGGGGACGACGGAGTTTTCTCTTTCGGACAAACACAGGCATAAAACAGGAATTTTTTATCGATAAGGAGACGAGCATGAAACTTTTCAGAAAAGGCATTCTCATGGCGCTGTCTGCGGCGCTCCTTCTGTCGCTCGCGTGCTTTGCGGCCGCCTGCGGCGGGGATGGGGAGACCAAGACGGTCGGTTATTCCGTCGAGATCTATCTCGAAAAGGACGGCGGTTACGCGCTCGACGCGGACAAGGGCACGACGGGGAGCGGCGAAGAGGGGAAGGAACTCACTCTCTCCGCACCCGCGATCGACGGCTACGTCTTTTGCGAGGGTCATGAGGGGAACGTCACGACGCTCACCCTCTCCGCCAATGAAAGCGAGAACGTCTATAAATTCTACTACGATATCGAGGTCTTGGATATCCTCCGCTACGACGCCAATGTTGCGTCGGGCGCGGCACGGGGCACGACGAAGAGCACCGCGGCCGAAAACGGCAAGGCAGTCGCCGCCGAAAACGGCTTTACCATGCAGGGGTTCCGCTTTGCGGGCTGGAGCTATACGGCGGGCGGCGCGGCTGAGGTACAGCCGGGGACGGAAGTTGAAGTCTCGGGCACGGTGACCCTCTATGCCGTCTGGGACCGCGGCTATATCGACCGTTTCGGCGGGACCGACCTCGTGTTCCTTCCCTCGTCCGAAGAGGAGGGGACGCTCATCATGCAGCGCGGCGAGGCCGAGTTCAAGACGACCGTTGAAAACGAGCTCTTCTCTTTCGAACGTCCCGACGGCAAAAAGATCGAGGGCAAGCTCTTTTCCGACTACACCTTCGCCTATGCGCAGGAGGACCTCGCGGGGACGTACATCTTCCACAGCAGTTATTACAACAAGGACGATGAGAACGGCGAAGTCGCGCCCGACCCTACGACGACGCTCACGCTCGACGCGTACGGCAATGCGACCTACCGTCATCCCAATGCGATCGACCAGTTCACCGAGGAGGAGAAGGGCTATATCTCCTACTTCAGTTTCGGCGACGATCCGCAATATCTCTTCCTCATCGACAGCGGAATGAACGAGGGCAGCGGATTTATATTCCGTTTTGACACCGTCGGCACGCAGAAGTGTTTCACGACGACCAACGGCGAGGGGGGCACCTACACCCTTGCCGTGACGCCCGACGGCACCGTCTATTACGGGAGCACCAATGCGTTCGGCCTCTATCTCGACGGCTACGGCGGCCTCACACTGACGCACGCCGACTATACGGGAGAGTGGACGGGCCGATACTGGATCGAAGGCACCTATACCCTTACGGAGTCGCTCAGCATCTATAAATTGCACCTGCTCGTCGAAACAGACGCCAGAAATTATCTGGACCGCCTGCATCCCGATGATGTCGTGGACGGGTTTCTTTCTCTGACCTGCTACACGATGCCCCTTTCCGAGGATGAGTTCGTCTATGTCGAGCCCGCCGCCGAGCATGGGACGTTCAGCAATGGCGCGGACGGCTCCACGCTCGTCCTCGACGGATTCAGAAACTTTGCCGACAGCGCAACGTATACGGTCGGCAATACGACGCACTACGGCTCCTATCAGGCGATTTGGTCACATACAAACTATCTCACGGTCGTCATGCACGAGAACACGCTCGACGGCACGTATACGGGCAGAGATCATACCTTCAAGATCGATGTCCGCCAATATATCGATCAAGGTGTCGCAGCGTTCGACATTCTCGGGAGTTTCAGCATTCTCGGCGAGGAAGAGTTCGCAAGCTACCGTCACTTGGGGCTAAATGACTTCGAGGACGAGGTCATCCGCATCTCCGAGACGAGATATGAGGGCGTCAGCGGGGCGTATGTGGCCGAATACGGCGTCGTCAGCCCGCTCGGCGGATATACCAAGCTCGCAGACGGATATGTGACGGGCAACACGCGGAACTGTGCCGACCTCTACACCTTCACGCGGACGGGCGCGGCGGCGGACGTTCCCAAGAGCATGGTCTTTCAGCTCGGCTCAACTTCCGATTCCAACTATTTCCTCAATGACGTCTACTTTGTCTACAGCGCCGAGTACGACGATGCGGCAAAAAATGTGCAGTACTATTCCGAGATCGCCGACGCGGAGGGTTCGGACGCCCTCATCTGGTATGTGGAAACGCCCATCCGCGGCATGCTCCTCGGCACCATCTATTTTGACGCCGCGGGCGAGGCCTATGTCGGGACCTTCCTCACGGATGAGGACTATTTCGGCAGCATCGGCATCCTCACCACGGTCGAAGCGAACGGTAACTTGACCGAGCGCATCTTCGAGCTCGAGCTCGGCAGCGACGGAAAGCCCGCGACCTTTGCGGAGATCCCCGAGATGGGCTATGAGCTCTTCACGATCGACGCGACGGGCACGCTCGACACGATCCTGCATCTCGTCGCACGCGGGGACGTTGCCATGTATTCGGAGACGGGCGACTTCGAGGGAGACGTCGATCTCGGCACCATCCGGTATGTCGGCGAAAACGAGACGGGCGAGAGCATCATGGCCTTTTTCAACGAGAACGGCATAGAGCTCTTCCGTTTCGTCACGGACACCATCGTCTATTCGGCGCCCGGCTATCTCCCCGAGGAGATCAGCGTCTACTATGAATACGACAGCTCCTTTGCAAAGACGTACACTTCCGAGACGGGCTCTCTGAAACTTGACGGATTCCGCAGCGCCGAATACACTGACGCCGCGGGAGACGTGCACAGGGGGACGTATACCTTCAGCGCGGACAGGAAGATCGTCTATGTGGCGGCGGGCGGAACGAGCTATGCCTTCGACATTTCAAAAGGTTTCTCGCTCACCGACGGCATCTACGGCACTTATGCGATGCAGGCGGGCGGCGAATGGTGGAACGTCACCTTCGACGGCCACAGCAATGCCACGGCCCAGCTTGGCATGACAAAGGTGCAGGGCATCTACCGTGCCGAGGAAAACGGCGAAGTCGTCCTCTTCATCAACCTCGAGACGGGCGTCAACAGCTACCGTCTGAAACTCGGGAGCATTGAGGGGCACGGCGAGGCGTTCGTCTATGACGAAAACCTTGCGGGTGCCTTCGTCGGCGACGACTGGACGGTCCTGTATCTCGACGGCTACAGAAACGGCACCTACTACTTCCCCGAGGGGAACGGCTGGATCGGCGTCAGATATGAACTTCTCGACGAGGAGATCGGCTACATCAACATCATCACGGAAAACTTTACGGCACAGAACATCATCCTCAATGCCGAGGACAAGACGATGTCCTATCCCGAATATGCCGACAAAGACTACGTCTACTACGGCGAGGACCTCTGCGCCCTCATCGTCAGTCAGAACGGCGAGATCAGCATGAACTATACCTCGGGCTACTACATCTTTGCCGACGGCGTCTACAGGGCCTACCTCATGAACAACAATGCGGAATATGAGGCCTTCGATCTCGGCAGTGCGCCCGTGGACGGCGTCTGGACGGTGGGCGGCAAGAAGTACTACCCGTGGACGGCGGGACAGAGCGTCACCTTCACGGGGACCTTTGAAGTGGACTACGAGAGCACGCGCGAGAACAAGACGGCATCGCTCACCTTCCCGCTCACGGGGGACGTCATCGTCTCGGCGAAGGGAACCTTCACCGTCGGGAACGAGAGCTATTCCGTCGACGTGATCAGCAGTTTCTATGACGAGACGGGCCGCCACGGCCTCGCTCTCGTCGATATGTCCCAGTACGAATATTCGGCGCTCACCGAATACAAATACAACGGCAACGGCACGGGGACGATGAAGATCTCCGTCGTTCCCAAAGAGATGGTCATGGTCGACGGTTTCGAACGGGAAGAGGGCATCACGAGCACGCTCACCGAGCACCGCGTTGGGTTCGGGCCCGTCTCCATCACCGAGAGAAAGCTCTCGGGCGACATCTATATCGGGGGCAATAACCGTCTCACCTTCACCGACAGGGACATCGAGACAACTTACTACTACGGGGTCGACGAGGGCCCCCGCTACAACATCATCTTCGATGTCAACGGCACGACCTATTCCATGCAGTACAACAAGGAAGATTCGGACTACCGTCTCTACCTCATCGGCACCTATCAGAAGATCGAGGCAAACGGCTACACCGTCGGCGTCGTCAAATATGTCTATTCCAACGGATCCTATGAATTCGACTTCACGGCAGGGGAGATCTGCGACCTCATCCTCTACAGGGGGACGGGCGAAAATGCGGAGACGGTCGTCTCGATGAGCCGAGGGCTCGTCGCCGCGCAGGACGGGTCGTTCAAGGGCTGGACTCTTGACATCGGCTCCTACGACCCCGTGACTGAGACGGGCAAGGAAGGAAAAGTCTATGTCATGGAAGTCTCCCAGAACGGGACGTCGGCGGCGGTGAAGGAGTATACCTTCATGCAGGCGACGGACGTGGAGAACGAGGAGTACGTCAACCTCTGCCTCGACGAAAACGGCAATGTGGCGGACATCGTCTCCGTCATCGGCCCGGGCGGCCTCTTCAACGTCGAAAGTTTCGAGCGCGGCACGGTCAGCGAGACGGAAGAGAGGTATATCATCCATCTCACGGACGGCTCCACGCACACGGTCGCCCTGCTCCTCGAGAACGGGCAACACAGCACGAATACCGACGGGACGTGGAAATTCACCGAAGTCGATTGACGGACAGGGACTGAAAAAAGGAGGAAAGAGCATGGAACGGCGCGAGAAGATCGGCTTTTACTACGGCGTGTTTTTGGCCGTGTTTACGGTCTTTATCGGCGTGCTCTTTATTGCCGAGGCCGCCGATCTCTACTATTCGGGCGTCGCCGCCCTCGGCGCCGAACGCGGCATGTACAGCCGTGCGGCGGTGGGGGAGAGGCTGCTTGAAATGCTCGCCCCGCTCCTTCTGTGGGTCGTTGCGGCTGCCTTCGGCGTCGCCGTCTACGCCCTCTGTCCCGCCCCGTCCCGAAAGGGGCAGAAGGCCGACGGGATCGTCCTCTGCCGCCGTCTCCGCGGGAGGGTCTCCGAGGAGAAAAATCCCGACTTATATGCGAAATTACGGCGCATGGAGCACATCCGCCTCGCCGTCCGCATCGCCGTAGCGGGATTTTGTCTGCTCTCCGCCGTGATGTGTATCGTCTACCTTGCGACGGCGTCCAACTTCACTTCGCTCTCCGACCTCAACGGGAACATTTTGCACATGGTCGCAAACGTCTTTCCGTGGGTGGGGGCCGCCCTGCTGCTCCTGATCGGCGAGACGGTGTTTGAACTGCTCTTCGCAAGGCGCATGCTTGCGGTGATGAAGGGCCTTCTCGGCGGCGCGGCCGCGCCCTCGCCTTGGGCGCGTCGGCGGGCGTACATTTCCGAGAAAATCGACAATAAGTATGTGATTTTCGGCGTCCGTGTGGCCGTTTTCGTGCTCGCTGTTCTCTTTATCGGCCTCGGTATTTGGAACGGGGGCGCCGAGGGCGTGCTCCAAAAGGCGATCAAGATCTGCACCGAGTGCATCGGGCTCGGCTGAGGGGGGCGGACATGACGGAAAGACTTGCGATCATCATAGCATTCTCGGCGTTCTTCGGTCTGCTCCTCATCGGCGCGATCGTCACGGTCATTGCGGACGTCTGTAAGACGCGCAAACTTCAGAAAGAGACGGGGGAGAAACAGGGCAGCTGGTGGCATCGGCACAAGCCGACCAAGCGCCGCCTCATTCAGGTATATGCCGCGCTCCTCGTCAATGCCAACGTCAAGGGCGTCTTTACGGGCCGCATCTATACGGGAAATACCAAATACTTGTGCGTGCCCGGGCTCAACTGCTATTCCTGCCCCGCTGCGACGGGAGCCTGCCCCTTGGGCGCGCTCCAGAATGCGCTTGCGGCCTCGAATACGGCCGCGCCCTACTATGTGCTCGGCATTCTCGCCCTCTTCGGGCTGCTGCTCGGGCGGACGGTCTGCGGCTTTCTGTGCCCCGTCGGCCTCGGACAGGAGCTCCTGTATAAGATCGGGACGCCAAAGCTCAAAAAGAGCCGTATCACCCGCATTTTTTCCTATTTCAAGTACGTCCTGCTCGCCGTCTTTGTCGTCGCGATCCCGCTCATCTACGGTTTCATGGACCCCGTCAGCGGCGGTCCCGTGCCCGCATTCTGCAAGTACGTCTGCCCCGCGGGGACCTTCGGCGGCGCCATCGGCCTTCTCATCAATCCCAACAATGCCGACCTCTATGAGATGCTCGGGCCGCTCTTCACCTGGAAGTTCTGCGTGCTCGCCGCCATCATCGTTCTCTGCATCTTCCTTTTCCGCGCTTTCTGCCGATTCTTCTGCCCCCTCGGCGCCATCTACGGATTCTTCAACAAGATCGCCCTGCTCGGCGTCAAGCTCGACAAGAACAAGTGCACCGACTGCGGCCTGTGCGTCGCCCGCTGCAAGATGGACGTCAAGCATGTCGGCGACCATGAATGTATCAATTGCGGCGAATGTATCGCCGTCTGCCCCGCCAAGGCCATTTCATGGAAGGGGAGCAAGTTCTTTCTCCATGAAAACGCCGTCTCCGCCGTTCCCGCGCCCGTGACGGAGGAAAAGCCGCTCTCCGCGCTCCTTTCGGGCGGCGCGGCTCTCTCTGACGTTTCGCCCGTGACAGAGGAAAAGCCCGTCCCCGCGCCCGCAGAGGCGACTGAGGGCCTTTCGGAGACCGTTACGGCGGCTCCCAAGAAGAGGACGAACTTTTGGCTGCAGGTCGCCGCATGGGCGGCGGCGCTCGCGCTCCTTCTCGGCGCGCTCGTGTACTATAACTTCCTGCGCAAGGACGAGATCGTCACGGGCAACGCAGTGGGGGACGTCGCCCCCGATTTCACCCTCGACGAGTACTTCTCCGACGAGGATTTCGAGCTCTACTCGACGCGCGGCAAGTTTGTCATTCTGAACTTCTGGGGGACATGGTGCACCCCGTGCATCGAGGAGATCCCCAACTTCCTCTCTGCCGCCGAAACGTACAGCGGGGACGTCACCGTCGTCTTTGTGCAGGACGCGCGGACGGACGGCCCGACCGTGGAGGACTTCATCGTCGAAAGGCAGTGGTCGCACGAATACGCCCGCTTTGTGCAGGACGACAGCGAGCAGAAGATGTTCGAGACGCTCGGCGGAAGGGATACATGGCCGATGACCGTCATTCTCGACCGCAGCGGGACGATCGCCTTCGTGCGGCAGGGTTCCATGACGATGAATGAGCTCGACCTCAACATCCGTCTCCTTCTCGCAGACGAGGAATAAAAAATCGCACATATATGCAAAAAACAGCGGTTTCCCGCTGTTTTTTCTTGTGTATTTTTTGTTATTCCGCTGCCGTCAGATACACCTCGGCCGAGCCGCCCTTCTCCGTCATCTTGTACGCATTGTTGTCGAAGGCGGATCCCTCGGGCGGGGTGTCGATGTGGATGTCGTAGTTCCCCGCAGGGAGCATAAAGGACGCGACGCCGTCCGAACCCGTCGTGCCGTCATGGCAGGCGTAGGCGTCGGCGGGACCGCCGCAGAGCTGAATGCGGACGTTTGCCGCGGGCGTTCCGTCGGGCTTTAAGACCTTGACGCTGTAGGCGATGTTTTCCGCCTCTTCCGCCGCAGGGACGATGTCGATCGTCGCCGTGGACTTGTCGGGAGTGAGCGTCACGGGCGTGTAGGTGTAACCGAGGAGAAGGCCCTCAAAGTTTTTCGCCTCCACAAGTTCCACCGTATAGGTGCCCTTTTCGAGGGCGAACGTGACGGTGCCGCCCTTTGCGGATTTTTCTGCCGCGACGGTTTCCCCCGTCTTCAGACGGATGTTCAGCCCGTTGGGGACGGTCGTGTTCTCCTCGCAGCGAACGGTCACAGTGTAGTTGACCGTGCCGCTCTCGTTCCCGTCGCCGCAGGCAGAGAGGGCAAGCACGCCGACGGCCGCGCAGAGCGCACAGATGAGCGCAAACAAGCGGTATATCTTTTTCATAGGATCCTCCGAACTGTTTTTGGATATTATACCACATTTCCGCGCAGACCACAAGCATTTTGCCATACGGAATATTTTTGGCCTTGTTGTCGCTGTTTCGCGCTCATCCTGAGCCGTTATCTCGCCCTCCCCCGTTGAGCCGAGGGCTCCGCCCTTTCCGTAGAGTTTGGAGATTTTTTTCAATGTCCGAACAGCAAGAGACCCCGAACATGTCGGGGTCTCCGTTTTTATATTGGCGAAATGGGGGAGGAGTTCACTTCGCCGCGGGGGACGGGTCAGTTGCGGTCTTTTTTCTTGCGGAAGAGCAGGTATACCCAGAATCCGCAGAGGCCGACCGCGAGCACGTCGATGGTAATGAGCACGGGGATCCACCACGGGAACACGTCGACGCTCTTTCCGATGAGCGAGCCTTTTTCGAGGCCCTGTGCCGTTTCGGCAAAGCTCTTGGTGTCGAGATAGGAGTAGAGGATATCCTTTGCCGACTTGAAGATGCCCCACTTTGCGGTCGTGGACGTCTTGTCGTCGAACCAGCCGAGGCTCCCTTCGGTGAAGAGGATCTGGCTGTTCCCCGCGCGGACGCATTCGTCGACGTCGTGGATGGTCTGGTCGGACTTGCTGTTCCCCGCGCACTGGTAATAGTCGGTGATGACCGTTCCGCGGAATCCCCATTCCTCACGGATGACGGAAGTGAGCATCGCATAGCTCGAGGATGCGCGAACGCTGCCGACGCGGTCGACCGAGCTCATCATAGCGTTGCTCTTGCCGACTTTGACGAGGATCTCGAAGGGGAGAAGGTAGTTTTCGCGGAGATTTTGCTCTGTGAGCCACTTGTAGGCACCGTTTCTGCCCGATTCGCTGTCATTGACTGCGACGTGCTTGACGTAAGCCGTGAGACCCTGTTCCTTGGCTCCATAGACGTGATACGCGCACATGACGCCCGAGAGACGCGCGTCCTCGCTGTAATACTCGAAGTTGCGGCCGCCCATGACGCTGCGGTGCAGGTTTGCCCCGGGGCCGTACCAACCGCTGATGCCGAGCGCCACGGC
>CANREC010000049.1 GCA_947629535.1 uncultured Clostridia bacterium
CCTCTCTTCCGGCATAGTACTCACCGTCGTCCCCTCTCCACAAAACGTTCTCGCCGCCTGCGGAGCCGAACGGCAGGGTCTCCGCGCGCTCGAGTTTGACGCCCTTTGCCTTCGCGCTCTGCGGATAGACCCCGAACGTGACGAGATTTCCCTTTCGCACAGGGACGGACGCCTCTTTCCACGACTTCGGCATGTCCGGGGGGAATTTTTCGCCGCACATCGGGCAGAAGCGCATCCCGTCCCCCGCCTTTGCGCCGCACTTTTTACAAATTTTCATCTTTATCCCTTATTTCCAATTCGGAATTATTGGAATTATTTGAAATATTTGACCGCGCTCTCGAAGAGTTTCATATCGTAACTGCCGAGAACGTTCTGATAGAGCCCGCGGCCCTTCCGCTCGGCATGGCCCATCTTCCCGAACACTCTTCCGTCGGGGGAGAGCAGGCCCTCGACGGCGTTCATGCTGCCGTTGGGGTTGAAACGAACGTCGAGCGTGGGTTCCCCGTCGAGGTCCACATACTGCGTCATGATCTGCCCCCGCGCCGCAAGCTCGCGGATGAGCGATTCGGGTGCGACGAACTTTCCCTCGCCGTGGGAGACGGGAACGCTGAAGATGTCCCCCGCTCCGACGCCGTTCAGCCAAGGGGAATTGACGGACGCCACTCTCACGCGCACGATGCGTGACTGGTGACGGCCGATGTCGTTATAGGTGAGGGTGGGACTGTTTTCATTCGGCTCGACGATCTTCCCGTAAGGCACGAGGCCGAGCTTGATGAGCGCCTGAAATCCGTTGCAGATGCCGCCCATGAGGCCGTCCCTCTTTTCAAGGAGCTCTGCGATCTGTTCCCTGACCGCCTCGCCGCGGAAAAATGCCGTGATGAACTTTCCCGAGCCGTCGGGCTCGTCCCCGCCCGAGAATCCGCCGGGGATAAAGACGATCCTGCTCTCCCTCACGCGGCGGGCAAATTCTTCGGCCGAGAAGGAGACCTCGTCCTGCGTGTTGTTGCGGATGACAAAGACGTCCGTCTCCGCGCCCGCGTCCGAGAAGGCCTTGGCCGTGTCGTACTCACAGTTCGTCCCCGGGAACACGGGAATGAGAACTTTGGGCCGCGCCGAACGGACGGCGGGAAAGCGGCTGCTGCGGGTCTCAAAGGTCGTTTTCTCCACCCTTCTTGGGGGAACGTCAACGTTGCAGGGGTACACCGATTCCAACTTGCCCTCATAAATGGACTGAAGTTCAGAAAGGTCTATTTTCTCGCCCATGTACGAAATTTCGGGCTCGGCGACGGTTTTTCCGATGACCATGCCCGCGGTCTCCCCCTCGGAAAGTTCCAAAATGAACGCCCCGTAGCGGTATCCGAAGAGGTCGGAAAGAGGGACGCCTTCCAAGGCGAGGCCGACCCTGTTCCCGAGGCAGCTCTTCAGGAGCCCCTCGGCGGCGCCGCCGTAGACGGGGGTGAATGCGGAGAGCACTCTCCCCTCCCGCATCAGTTTCAGAATGGTCTCATACGTCCTGAGGAGAGAGCCCGTCACGGGCAGGCCGTCCTTGTCATAGTCGGGCGTCAGCATGACGACGGTGTGCCCCGCCCCCTTGAATTCGGGCGAGATAACGTCCGACGTTCTTCCCGTCGTGACGGCGAAGGAGACGAAGGTCGGCGGGACGTCGATGTGCTCGAAGGTGCCGCTCATCGAGTCCTTTCCGCCGATCGCGGCGATCTTGAGCTCGGTCTGCGCCTTGAAGGCCCCGAGGAGCGCCGCAAGCGGCTGTCCCCACCGCTTGGGGTCCTTGGCGGGTTTGAGGAAATACTCCTGAAAGGTGAGATAGACGTCCTTGAGGTCTGCGCCCGTCGCGACGAGTTTGGAGACGCTCTCTACGACGGCGAGATATGCCCCGTGGAAGGGGCTCTTTTCGGCGATATGGGGATTTCCGCCCCACGCCATGAAGGAGACTGTGTCCGTGTGGCCCTTTTGGACGGGAATAAGGTGGACCATTGCCTGCGGCGGGGTCATCTGATATTTCCCCCCGAAGGGCATGAGCACCGTCCCCGCGCCGATCGTCGCGTCGAACCGCTCGGAAAGTCCCCGTTTGGAACAGACGTTGAGATCCCCCGCGAGGGCCTTGAGCCCCGCCGAAAATCCGCACGGGGTCTCCCTTTGATAGTCCCTGTATTTTTCGGGACAGATCTCGATATGTTTCTCTGCGCCGTTGCTGTTCAAAAAGCCGCGGCCGATGTCGATGATCGTCTCCCCCTGAAAACGCATTCTGAGGCGGGGCTCTTCTTTGACGCTTGCGACGACGGTCGCCTCGAGATTTTCCTCCCGCGCGAGGGAAATAAATCTCTCCGCGTCCTCGGGCGCGACGACGACGGCCATGCGCTCCTGCGATTCGGAGATGGCGAGCTCCGTGCCGTCCAATCCGTCATATTTCTTGGGAACGAGGTCAAGATCGATGTCGAGCCCGTCCGCAAGTTCCCCGATGGCGACGGAGACGCCGCCCGCGCCGAAATCGTTGCACCTCTTAATGAGACGGACGGCGTCGGGGTTGCGGAAGAGGCGCTGAAGTTTCCTCTCCTCGGGGGCGTTGCCCTTCTGGACCTCGGCCCCGCAGTGGGTGAGGCTCTCGAGGGTGTGCGGTTTGGAAGAACCCGTCGCGCCGCCGCAGCCGTCCCTGCCCGTTCTGCCGCCGAGGAGAATGACCTTGTCCCCGGGGGCGGGAGTTTCCCTTCTCACGTTCTCCGCGGGCGCGGCCGCGATGACGGCGCCGATCTCGAGCCGCTTTGCGACATATCCCGCGTGGTACATCTCGTCCACCTGTCCCGTGGCAAGCCCGATCTGGTTGCCGTAGGAAGAATATCCCGCCGCCGCGGTCGTCACGATCTTCCTCTGGGGGAGTTTGCCTTCCAAGGTCTCCCCGACGGGGACGAGGGGGTCCCCCGCGCCCGTCACGCGCATGGCGGCATAGACGTAGCTCCGCCCCGAGAGCGGGTCGCGGATGGCGCCGCCGATGCAGGTCGCCGCGCCGCCGAAGGGCTCGATCTCCGTGGGGTGGTTGTGCGTCTCGTTCTTGAAGAGGAGCAGCCAGTCCTCCTCTTTCCCGTCAACGTTGACCTTGATCTTGACCGTGCAGGCGTTGATCTCCTCGCTCTCATCCAAATTCTGCAATGACCCGCGTTTTTTGAGGAGTTTCGAGGCGATCGTGCCGAGGTCCATGAGGGTCACGGGGCTTTGTCTGTTGAGCTCCCTGCGGGCGGCGAGATAGTCCGCGTAGGCGTCCAAGAGCAACGGGTCGCAGAACTTCACGCCGTCAACGGTCGTCAGAAAGGTCGTATGGCGGCAGTGGTCCGACCAATAGGTGTCGATCATGCGGATCTCGGCGAGCGTCGGGTCCCGCTTTTCCCCCTGAAAATAGGTCTGGCAGAATTTGAGGTCGTCCCCGTCCATCGCGAGGGCGTACTTCTCGGCAAACGCCTTGAGGCCCTCGTCACCAAGCATTGTAAATCCCTTCAAGATCTCGGCCCGCGCGGGAACGGGATGGGAGAGCGCGAGCGTCTTTGGAAGGGCGAGGCTCGCCTCTCTGCTCTCGACGGGGTTGATGACATAGCGGCGGATCTTATCGAGCTCTTCCGCGGAGACGTCCCCATAGACGGCGTAGACTTTTGCCGTGCGGATGATCGGCCGCTCCCCTTGGGAGATGAGCTGGATGCACTGGGCGGCGGAATCGGCCCTCTGGTCGAATTGCCCGGGAAGATATTCCACGGCAAAGACGGTCGCGCCCGCACATTCGAGACTTTCGGAAACGTCGTCGAGCTGCGGCTCCGAAAATACCGTTTTTACGCACATATTGAAGAGTTTTTTGTCGATCCCCTCGGCGTCGTAGCGGTTGATGACGCGGATCCTTTGGATGCCGCGGACTCCGAGAAATTCCCGCACGTCCCTGAAAAGGGCCCGCGCCTCGTTGTCGAACCCTGCCTTCTTCTCAACGTAGATCCGAAAGACCATATCACTTTCCCTCCGCGGCGAGCGCTCTCTTGCCGATGTCGCTGCGCTTGTAGGCGTTTGCAAAGGAGATCTTTTCGGACAGGGCATACGCCTTTTTGACCGCCGAGGAAAGATCTTCCGCCACGGCGACCGCGCCGAGCACCCTTCCGCCCGCGCTCAGGAGCTTGCCGCCGCTGCGCTTTGCGCCCGCGATGTAGATAGATTCGCCCTCACCCGTCTCGGGAAGGGTAATTTCAAACCCCGTTTCGTACTTTTGCGGGTACCCCTTTGAGGCGAGCACGACGCAGCAGGCCGCCCCGCCGTAAAATTCCACCATCTCCTTTGTGAGCGTCCCGTTTCTGCAAGCCTGCATGATGCTGAGCAGATCGCTCCGCAACAGGGGCAGAACGACCTGCGTCTCGGGATCGCCGAAACGGCAGTTATATTCGATGACTTTGGGGCCCTTTTCCGTGAGCATGAGCCCGAAATAGAGGCAGCCGCGGAAGGGCCTTCCCTCTTTCTTCATGGCCTCGACGGTGGGAAGAAAGATGGTTTTCATGCAGATATCGGCGATCTCGGGTGTATAACAGGGGTTGGGAGCGACCGTTCCCATGCCGCCCGTGTTGAGCCCCTTGTCCCCGTCGAGGGCGCGCTTGTGGTCCATGGAAGAGACCATGGGCACGACGGTGTTCCCGTCCGTGAAGGAGAGCACGGAGACCTCGGGGCCCGTCAGATATTCCTCGACGAGCACCCTTGCGCCGCTCTCGCCGAACATCCTCTTTATCATCATGCCGTCGATGGCCGCGGCGGCCTCTTCGAAGTCGTTCACGATGACGGCGCCCTTGCCGAGCGCGAGCCCGTCCGCCTTGATGACCGTGGGATAGGGGCACGTCTTAAGATATGCAAGGGCCTCCTGCGGGTCGGAAAAGATCTCGCTCTCGGCCGTCGGAATGCCGTATTTTTTCATGAGCTGTTTGGAGAACACTTTGCTCCCCTCGATGACGGCGGCGCGCTTATCGGGGCCGAAACAGGGGATGCCGAGCTCTTCCAACCTGTCGACGCAGCCGAGGCACAGCGGATCGTCGGGCGTGACCACGGCAAGATCGGGCCTGTGCTCTGCGGCGAACGCCGCGATGCCGTCAAGGTCGGTCGCCTTGACGGGGAAACACTCGGCGTCCTCTTCGATGCCCCCGTTCCCGGGCAGGCACCACACTTTTTCGACACTTGTGTTGCGTTTTAAGGCCTTGATGACGGCGTGTTCTCTTCCGCCGCCCCCGATGACAAGGATATTCACACAGACCTCCTCAGTGATGGAACAGCCGCATGCCCGTGAAGGCCATGACCATGCCGAACTTGTCCGCGGCCTCGATGACGAGGTCGTCGCGGACGGAACCGCCCGGCTCGGCGACATACCTCACGCCGCTCCTGTATGCCCGCTCGATGTTGTCGGCAAAGGGGAAGAACGCGTCGCTGCCGAGCGAAACGCCCGTCACCGTCTTGAGGTAGGCCTCTTTTTCCTCCTTTCCGAAAGGGGCGGGACGCACGGCAAAGTACTTCCGCCAGACGCTGTCGCCCGTTACTTCCTCGGGCGCGTCGGAGAGATAAATATCGATGATATTGTTCATTTCAGGCCTGCCGACGCCCTCCGCAAACTGCAGGGAGAGCACTTTTTCATGCTGCCGCAAGTGCCAGAGGTCGGCCTTCTGCGCCGCAAGACGGGTGCAGTGGATGCGGGACTGCTGCCCCGCGCCGACGCCGATGGCCTGTCCGTCCGCAGCAAAACAGACGGAATTGGACTGCGTATATTTGAGCGTGATGAGCGAGATGATGAGGTCGAGCGCCTTGTCCTCGGGCAGGTCCTTCTTCTCCGTGACGAGATTTTGAAGGAGCGCACGGTCGATCCGAAAATTGTTCCTTCCCTGTTCGAACGTGACGCCGAACACCTGCTTGCGCTCGATGGGCTCAGGGACATAGTCGGGGTCGATCCTGACGATATTGTACCCCCCCTTGCGCTTTCCCTTCAGGATCTCAAGCGCCTTGGGGGAATAGGCGGGGGCGATGATGCCGTCCGAGACCTCGCGGGCGATGATCTTGGCCGTGACCTCGTCGCACTCGTCGGAGAGCGCGATCCAGTCGCCGAAAGAGCTCATCCTGTCCGTCCCGCGCGCCCTCGCATAGGCGCAGGCCAAGGGAGAGTCGTCAAGCCCCTCGATATCGTCCACAAAACAGGCTTTTTTGAGCGATAAGGTGAGTTTTTTCCCAATCGCGGCCGACGTCGGGGAGACGTGTTTGAAACTCGTCGCGGCAGTCTGTCCCGTGCTCTTTTTGATCTCGCTGACGAGCTGCCAAGAATTGAACGCGTCAAGGAAGTTGATGTAGCCCGGTCTGCCGTTCAGCACTTCCACGGGCAGTTCTCCCTCTTCCATGAAGATGCGGGCGGGCATCTGGTTGGGATTACAGCCGTATTTCAGAGCGTATTCCTTCATGCTTTCACCTCCTCTTCGCGGGCGTTGAAGAGAACGTCCTCGTATGCGCCCGTCGCAAGGTCGATGGCACGGCAGTAGAGCGAGATCTTGTTGGAAGGGTCGAGCCCCGCCCAGATCTCCTCGGCAAAGGTCTTGAGGTCGTTCCCGATCCGAACGGGAACGGGCTCCCCCTCAAAGGAAGGAAGGGGGTCGCCGTCCCCCTGATAGGTATGCAGGAAGTGCCCCTTTCCGCTGACGGGCGTGTAGAGATAGAAGGAGCGGTCGCACGCTTTCCCCTCTTTGTCCCCGCACTTGAGAATGGACATCTCATAGGAAAATCCCCCGTCCGTGGAAAGGACGGCGCTGATGCGGGGCGTGAAATTGGGCGCGTCGGGCTCGAACTGCCTCTGCTGAAGTCCCCTGCGGAAACAGACGCCCTTCTTGAGATATTCCTCGATCGTGTCCGTCTGGTCGCCGTTGGAGACGATCGTCGCGTTTCCGACAACTTTGACGGGGGAATAGATGATGAGCGAGGGATCCTTCACCTTTTTCGCGTCATAAGGCTGCGTTTTTACTTCGTCCCCCGCCTTGACAAACACGCGGTTGCGGCTGTTTTCGCTCCTTCCCATGATGAAGTAGGCGAACATGGCCTTGGCGCCGTCCTCGCTCTTGCCGACGACGATCCCGCGCCCGGGGTAGGAATTGTTCTTTAACAGTTCGGAAAGTTCTTTTACCATGATCTATACTCCCTTGTGACGCGGCTGCGTCAAACGTTCGCAAACTTTTTCGACGGTCTCGGGATAGATGACCCACTCGGCCTCGCGCATGACGCGCTTTTGCAGGCTCTCGGGGGTGTCGTCCTCGTGCACTTCCACGGCTCTTTGGGCGAGAATGGGCCCGCCGTCGCATTCTGCCGTCACAAAGTGCACCGTCGCCCCCGTCACCTTGACGCCCGCCTTCAGGACGGCCTCGTGCACCTTCAGCCCGTACATGCCGACGCCGCCGAAACTCGGCAGAAGGGCGGGGTGAATGTTCAAGATCCTTCCGCGGAAGGCGCCGACGAAGGCCTCGGAGAGCACCGTCATGAATCCCGCGAGGACGACGAGCCCGATCTCATGCTCCTTCAGACAGGCAAAGATCTTCTCCTCGCGCACGACTTTGGGGTACTCCTTCTTGTCAAAGACTGCCGTCTCGACCCCGCGGCGCTGCGCCCGTTTCAGGGCATAGGCAGAGCTGCTGTCGGCGATGACGAGGACGACCTCTCCGCAGGGAAGAAGGCCCGCCTCTTCGGCGTCCAAAATGGCCTGTAAATTCGTGCCGCCGCCCGAACAGAGGACGGCGATCCTTATTTTCTCCATATCAAATGATCTCCACGCCCTCGCCTTCGACGATTTTTCCCAACATATATGCGTTTTCACCGCATTTTTGCAGGTTGTCGAGAGCTGTCTTTGCGTCCTCTTTTCTGACGATCACGCTCATGCCGACGCCCATGTTGAAGGTGTTGAACATGTCGTGGTCGGAGATGTCCCCCTTCCTTTGGATGAGGCCGAAAATGGGCGGCGTCCGCACGTTTTTCCGCCCGATCTCGACGCCGAGCCCCTTCTTGACGGAGCGGGGCATGTTCTCATAGAATCCGCCGCCCGTGATGTGGGAGATGCCCAAGACTTTCACCCTTTCGAGAAGGGCGAGAATGGGCTTAACATAGATCTTTGTCGGCGTCAGAAGGGCCTCGCCCAGGGGGCCGATCCCCTCGAAACTCTCACATAAGTCTGCATTTTCGACGTCGAAGATCTTTCTGATGAGCGAAAATCCGTTGGAATGCACTCCCGAAGAGGGCAGGGCGAGCATGACGTCCCCCGCCTTCATCTCCTCGCCGCAGACCATCTTCTCCTTCTCGACGACGCCGACCGAAAATCCCGCGATGTCGTAGTCGTCCTCTTTCATCATGCCGGGGTGTTCGGCCGTCTCGCCGCCGATGAGGGCACAGCCCGCACGCACGCAGCCCTCGGCCACGCCGCCGACGATCGACGCGATCTTCTCGGGGACATTCCTGCCGCAGGCGATGTAGTCGAGGAAGAAGAGCGGCCGCGCCCCGCAACAGATGACGTCGTTGACGCACATGGCGACGCAGTCGATGCCGACCGTGTCGTGCCGCTTGAGCAACTGTGCGATGCGGAGCTTGGTCCCGACCCCGTCGGTGCCCGAGACAAGGACTGGCTCCTTCATCTGCGGCAGGGGCCAGAGGCCGCCGAATCCGCCGATGTCCGCCCTTCCTTCGGGCATGGTCCGCGCGACGTGCGCCTTCATGAGCTCGACCGCCCGATACCCCGCCGTGATGTCCACTCCCGCCTCTTTATAGCTTTCGGAAAAACTCTTTTCCATGCTCCTCTCCTTTTGTAAAACTCAGCCGTTCCTGTATTTTGGATTCTCGGAGATCGGCCGCTCGAATCTGTTCTTGCCGTGCTCGGCGGGTTCCTCCGTGGGATAATTGCCGTCGAAACAGGCCGTGCAGAATCCCGTGCCGTCCCCGCCCGTCAGATATCTGACCTTTTCGAGGGGGAGATAGCCGACGGAATCGGCGCCGATGATCTGCGCGATCTCGCTCACGGGGTGGTGGCAGGCGATGAGATTTTCGCGCGAGTCGATGTCCGTGCCATAGTAGCAGGGATTGAGGAAGGCGGGCGCCGAGGAGAGCATGTGCACTTCCCTTGCCCCCGCGTTCCTGAGCATGCGCACGATCCGCGCACAAGTCGTGCCGCGCACGATGCTGTCGTCGACGAGAATGACCCGCTTGCCCTCGACCGCCGACTTCAGAACGTTCAGTTTGATGCGGACCCTGTCCTCCCGCGTTGCCTGCACGGGGGCGATGAAGGTCCTGCCGATGTACTTGTTCTTGATGAATCCGATGCCGTAGGGAACGCCCGACGCTTCCGCATACCCGAAGGCGGCGTCGAGCCCCGAATCTGGCACGCCGACGACGACGTCCGCGTCGATGCGATAGGCCTCGGCCAAAAAACGGCCCGCCTGTTTTCTCGCCTCGTGGACCGTACAGCCCTCGATGACGGAATCGGGACGGGCGATATAGAGGTATTCAAAGACGCATAAGTGCCTGTTTTTTCCGCAATGGGTCGTATCCGAAAAGACGCCGTCCTTGGTAAAGACGAGCATCTCCCCCGGGGCGATCTCCCGCGAAAGGGTGGCGCCGACGGCGTCGAGCGCACAGCTCTCCGAGGCGACGACATAGGCGCCGTCCTCTCTCTTCCCGAAACAGAGCGGGTGGAAACCGAGCGGATCGCGCACGGCGATGAGCTTGCTCGGCGACATCACGAGGAAGGAAAAGGCGCCCCTGAGCTTGCCGACCGAGGAGAGCACGGCCTCCTCGATGGAGCGCGTCCTCACCCGTTCCTTGGTGATGATGTGGGCGATGACCTCGCTGTCCGAAGAGGTGTGGAAGATGCTGCCGTCCTCTTCGAGCGAACTTCTGAGCGCATAGGCGTTGACGAGGTTCCCGTTGTGCGCGAGGGCCATGCCGCCCTTGAGGTGATTGACGACGATGGGCTGGGCGTTCTCTCTCCCCCCGCATCCGGTGGTGGAATAGCGGACGTGGCCGATCGCCATGTTCCCCTGTCCGAGACGGGAGAGATTTTCGGCCGTGAACACGTCGTTGACGAGCCCGACGTCCTTGTGCGAGGAAAAGACGCCGTCGCGGTTGACGACGATGCCCGCCGATTCCTGCCCGCGGTGCTGCAGGGCGAACAGGCCGTAGTAGCATGTGTGGGCGACGTCCTGCACGTCGGGTGCAAAGATGCCGAACACGCCGCATTCTTCATGGATCTCAGACATAGTGTCTCCTAAAACGTTTTGTTTGGTTGGTTGGGATGCCCCCGCTCACCCTAAGGGCGAAGCCCGAAGGATCCCAAAAAACGGGCAGATCCTTGCCCATCCTTTGAGGGGTGGGTGTCACGAGCCATGCGAGTGACGGAAGGGGCGTCGTTCTGAGCCCCCGCCGCTCAATTGGCGGAGACGCGCTTGAAGATCTCTCTGTAAGCGTCCTCGACGCCGCCCATGTCACGGCGGAAACGGTCCTTGTCGAGCTTTTCACCCGTCTTTGCGTCCCAAAAACGGCAGGTATCGGGGGAGATCTCGTCGGCGAGCACGATCGTCCCGTCGGGGAGCTTGCCGAATTCGAGCTTGAAATCGATGAGTTTGACGCCGAGCGTGAGGAAGTACTCCTTGAGGACGTCGTTCACGCGGAAGGCATAGTCCTCGATGAGGGAGATCTCTTCCTTGGTCGCAAGATGAAGGGCAAGGGCATGATAGGTGTTGAGGAGCGGATCGCCGAGCTCGTCGTTCTTGTAGGAAAATTCGACGGTCGGCTCGTCAAAGGGGATCCCCTCTTCCACGCCGTAACGCTTGGAAAAACTTCCCGCGGACACATTGCGGACGATGACTTCGAGCGGCACGATGCTGACCTTTTTGACGAGCGTCTCGCGGTCGGAGAGCTCTTTGACAAAGTGGGTGGGAATGCCCTTCTTCTCGAGGAGCTGCATCATCATGTTCGTCATGCGGTTATTGACGACGCCCTTTCCCGCGATGGTCCCCTTCTTGAGGCCGTTGAAGGCCGTCGCGTCGTCCTTGTAGGAGACGATGCAGAGCGTCGGATCGTCCGTCGCGAACACTTTCTTGGCCTTTCCTTCATAGAGTTGTTCCTGTTTCATACGGTATCTCCTTTGAAGTTTGAATTTACTTGTTGAGTTTTTTGTCCTTCTCGAGGACCTTTTCCGCCGCCTGTTTTCTGCTCTCCATGAGCCTTTTTTGAAGGTCCTCATCGCCGACGGCGAGGATCTCAAGCGCGAGATAGGCGGCGTTTTTTGCCCCGTCGATGGCGACCGTCGCGACGGGGATGCCCGAGGGCATCATGACGGTGGAAAGGAGCGCGTCCATGCCGAGAAGGGACCCGCTCTTGACGGGGATCCCGATGACGGGGAGCACGGTGTTGGCCGCAAGCGCCCCTGCGAGGTGGGCCGCCATGCCCGCCGCCGCGATGATGACGCCAAACCCCTTTTCCGCCGCCGAGAGCGCAAACGCACGCGCCTCCTCGGGCGTCCTGTGCGCCGAATAGACGTGCATCTCATAGGGAACGGAAAAGTCCTTCAGGATCTCCGCCGCTTTCTCCACGACGGACAGGTCCGAATCGGACCCCATCACAATGCCGACTTTTTTCATGCTTTCCTCCGAAAAATAAAATAAGGCAGTTTTCTCGCTATGAAAAAACCGACCTTATGATCGAACAAATCTATCAAATTTTCTCCTCCGCTTGAAACGGAGAGGACCGTTTGCTCTGTTCATGACACTATTATAGCAGGCCCCGTGGGAAATGTCAAACGTTCGGCCGCACCACTTAATTGAAAATTAAAAATTAAATGCCCCCGTTCATTCTGAGGCTTTAACTCGCCCTCCCCCGTTGAAGGGGGAGAGGTAGGGGAGGGGGTTGCCGTTCCTTATTGTCATCCCGAGCCGCGCGTAAGCGCG
>CANREC010000050.1 GCA_947629535.1 uncultured Clostridia bacterium
TCGCATCCGTCCTCGGGTGCATAGAGGACGGTATTGCCGACATTGGGCGAAGAGAGGCGGAACACGTCGACGGACAGCCCCTTGAGGGCGGGGAAGGACGCGAGCGTCCCGCGCGAAAAGCACACGGCCGCCAGCCCGTAGGGACAGCCCCCGATCTTCTCTTCGAGAAGGGCGTTCAGATCCTTTGTCCCCATCTCTTGGGCCGCGGGCGGCACGCCGAGGGAGCGAAGCTGCTCTTCGAAGGCGTCGAGTTCGGCCTGTTTGCCGCTCATGCCGTCCGCAAGCACGGCACGGACAAAGCCCTTTAAGTATTCCCTTCCGCGGAAAACGGAAAGGTTATATTCGAATACGACCGTCTTCTTGACGTCGCTGCGGAGAAGTTTGAGATCCTTCACTCCCCCGAAATACATGAACGTGAGACCGCCCGCGGGGAAGGAGACGTGCGGAGAGCCCGCCTTGACGACGCTTGCCTCCACCCTTTCCGCCTCCATGGCGAAGAGCGGCCTGCGGTTGCCGATGCCGAAGGGCTCCATCATCTCGAGCTCGTGCGCGAGACGCCATGAGCTCTCCTCCGTCACGACAACGGGGAGCGTCGGCTCGAATTCCTCCCGCGTGTAGCGGGCGCCGATATAGTCATTGAGCGCACGCTTGAAGTTTCCGAAATTTTCCTCTCTGACGTTGATCCCCGCCGCCTGCGAGTGGCCGCCGAATTCCTCGATATACTCCGAGCACGCCTTTAACGCCTCGAAGATGTTGACGGCCTCGATGCTGCGTGCGCTGCCCCTCAGCATGTCTCCGTGCTTGACGAAGAGCAGGGCGGGACGGGAGAATTCCTCGGCGATGCGGGCCGCGACGATGCCGACAAAGCCCGCGTTCCAGTTTTCCGCCGCGAGCATGACGACGTTGCCGTACGCCCCCTCCTCGCGCACCATGGCGGAGGCCTGCGCGTACAGTTCGTCACAGCAGCGCTGCCGTTCGGCGTTATATAAGTTGAGTTTTTCTGCGAGGGACGGGATCTCCTCTTCGTCCTCCGTCGTGAAGAGGCGGAGCGCCGCATGGGCGTCCCCCATTCTCCCCGCGGCGTTGATGCGGGGCGCAAGCGTGAAGGCGAGCGTCTGCGCCGTGACGGGCGCCGCCTTCTGCAACAATGCCGAAAAGGCGGGACGCGGGCTCTTCCCGATGAGTTTCAAACCCTCGGCGACGATGTCGCGGTTCTCGCCGAGGAGCGGCACGCTGTCCGCCACGGTGGAGAGCGCCGCAAAGTCCAGATAGGCATACGCCCGTTCGCCGAGGAGCGCACAGGCGAGCTTGAAGGCCACGCCCGCGCCGCACAGGTTGTCATAGGGATAATCGTCCTTGAGTTTGGGGTCGATGACGATGCAGTCGGGCAGTTTTTCGGGGAGCTCATGGTGGTCGGTGACGATGACATACGCCCCCTGCTGTTTGATGTATTCGACCTCGGCAAAGTTGGAGATGCCGCAGTCGACGGTGATGACGAGGTCGGGAAGGAATTCGTCGAAGATGGTGTCGATGGCCCCTATGCTCAGCCCGTATCCCTCTGCCCGCTCGGGCACATAGAGATAGGGCTCGATGCCGAAGGCCCGCAGGGCGCGCGACAAGATCGCACAGGCGCCGATGCCGTCCGCGTCATAGTCGCCGAACACCGCGACGTTCCACCCCTCTTCCCGCGCCTGCCCGATGAGCTCTGCGGCCTCCTTCATGCCGCGCATGAGGAAGGGCGAGAGGAAGTGCTCTCTCCCGGGGGCGAGGAAGGCACGCATCTTCTCCTCGGTATCCATGCCGCGGGCATAGAGAAGGCTTGCCGTCGTCTCGGTGAGAGACAGCCTCTTCGCAAGCTCCCTTACGGTATGCAGTTGTTCGGGGGAAAATTCATATTCCCGTACGAGTTTTTTCATAAGATACCGAATGATGTGCGTCTTACATTACGGAAAGCGGCGGGAGATCTCCCGCCGCCGGATCGCTTTGTACTTTACTTGTCGGCCTTCTTTTCCTTACCGACGTACTTTATTTTGTTGCTGCGGGAAAGTTTGTCAAAGGCCCGCTTGACGTAGACGTGGATCGCAGGGCCGAGGATGAGGCTCGAATATGCCGCCGCCACGACAGCCGCGAGCAGAGGAAGAGCCATCGCCCTGACGCCCGCCGTTGCAACGAGCCCCAACAGGAGCACGGCTGCCGCGACGAGGCCGAGGCACACGGCCGCCCACTTCCATGCGCTGCCGTAGACGGTCTCCATGGCCGTCTCCGCGTCGACGGGGGTCTGCGATCCCTTCTTGAGCGCACGGAGCTTTATGCAATAGATGAGCCAGAGCGCCAAGGAGAGGAAGGCCGCGACCGCCGCGTACCACACGGGTGCGGACGCATAGACGGGAATGCGGGCGATCGCAAGGACCGCGAGGGTGAAGAGCGCATCGTGCACCGAGAGCGCAAGGCCCGTGAGCGCGCTTCCTACGCCGAAACGGATGCCGACATAGACGAGCGCCACGACGATGCCGACGGCGACCGCCCCGCGCCAGACATAGTCGACTTCCGATTGGACGGTTTCGGTATGCCATGCGGTGTAGATGTCTTTGTCTTTGAGCTTTTCGTCTGCACCGAGCTTTGCGGCGAGGTCATTTTCGACCTTGGTCTGCAATTCGGCAGAGACATCGGGATCGAAATAGAAGTTGAAAGCTGCCGTCTCTGCCCCGCCGTCTGCGCCCGTGGCCTTTCTCATGTCCAAAACGCTGAGGCCGTTGCTCTCAAAGACGTCCTCGCAGTAGGTCTGCAGCTTGTCCCCGAGCGTCTCATCGTTGATGACGGTGACGTCGTACTTGACTTCGAACATCTTATTTTCGGGCATGTCGGCCGAATTGTTGAATCCGAGGAGCACCATGAGGACGATCCCCGCGATGATCACGACGGCCGAGATCGCCAAAAAGACCGAAAGAAGTTTCCAGGGTTTGAACTTATTCATCTTCGGTTTCCTCCCTCTTGAAGTTGCAGAAGGCGCCCTTCTTGGGAGTGTATGCCATGAGGATCGCCCAGTTGAAACGGTTGATCAAAAGCGTTCCGAGCCCCGAGAACACTGTCGTAAGGCCGAACAGGAAGGCAAAGGAGCTCAGAGCGGGCAGCGCCACGAAGAAGGTGAAGAATCCCGCAAGGGCGAGCACGATGTGCACGTCGAAGAGATCCCAGAAACACTTCGAATACCCCGTCTTGACGGAGGAGACCATCGTCTTGCCCGTCGCATATTCCGCTCTCGCCTTCTCGAAGGTGACGGCGTCGCCGACGCAGAGGAGCAGAGACGCGAGCAGGAAGGCCGTGAACGTCTCGACGCTCAGCGCGAGGAAGGGGATCGCCCAAACGCAGAGCACCGTCCCGCACAGGAACAGGAGATAGGTGTAGAGGTGCGCAAAGGCCAGAAGGTGATATCTCACAAAGAAGAATACGAGCATCGCGGCAAAGAACACGCCGAATGCGACATACATCCAAAGGAGAGAGTTTTCGCCGTAGAGCGCGTGATAGGAATTGGTATCCGTCACGGTGAAGGCGAGCTCCGTCTTGGCGCCGTTGACCGCGCTGTCGATGAGGATGGCCGAGGACTTCGCCGAGATCTCCGTGAACTGGCCGTTGGAGATGTACAGGCTGTCCTGATCGATCTTCTCATTGACGGAAAGCTGGAGCGCGCTGTTCTCCCCCACCTGAAAGAAAGCCGTTGCGGCGGAATCCGCAGCCCCGTCCGAGGCCTTGGCAAGCGCCTCCCTGCCCTTCTTGGTGAAGTCGACGACGACATAGTTGGTGCCGTCGGCGCCCGTTCTCATATAGGCGCCCTTGACGTAATCGGTGATGCTTTCCGTGGAGCGGGCGGGCATGATCGTCGCCGCGCTGCTCGCGTCGGAGCCGTATTTTACCGTAAAGTCTCCCGTATAGGAGAGGGGCGTGAAGGCCGCCGTATCGCTCTGGGGAACGAACACGCGCACGGCGTATCCGTCGAACACGCTGACGCGCACATCCTCGAGATGCAGTGCCTCATAGCGGGCGGTGAAGAGCTCCACAGCGCTCTCGAACCCTGCCTTGAAGTCGGCGTCGGGGGCGCCGTTTTCGACCTTGATCTTGTCCGTATCGAAGTAGAGATCCCCGACTTTTTCGTACTGTTCCTCGTACTCCGTCTTTTCTTCATCCGTCATTCCCTTGAGGGACGTTTCATACTCCTCTGCGGAGATGACCCCCTCGGGATAATAGACAGCGGTATAGCCGCCGCCCAAATATCTGCCGCTTTCGTCCGATTTGCCGCCATAGCGCATGCCGAGATCTGCGTCCTTCTCCGTCATCGTGAGAATGGAATTATAAGTGTCCGTTCCGTTCGGAAGATCGAACGAAAGAAAACAGATAAAACACAGCCCGGCGATCAGCAGCGTCATAAGCGTCAGACAGATTGCCGATTTAACCTTGCTCATTGCCTCCTCCTATCCGAGATGCGGGCAAAGCCCGCCCGTAAGTCCTTGGAAAATTCCGACATTTACCATTATATATAAAATGTGCAACATCGTCAAGCCGAATTGCAACCATTTTCTCAAATTTCGCCTAAATTTCTTTGATTTTGCGCATGGCGAGGACGCGCATGGCGCATTCGATGCGCTTTTTCATCATGGCGCAGGTCATCTCATAGGGTTCGTTGATGTCCCCGTTGAAGTGATAGTTGTTCGCATTGCACCCGCCCGAGCAGATGAACTTCGCAAAACAGTCCCCGCACTTCTTGCGCGTGAAGAGACAGCTCTGCGCGAACTGCGCCCGTATCTCGGGGTCCAATTTGCCCTCAAAGACGTTGCCCATCTTCCATTTTTCTTCGCCCGCGAACTGGTGGCAGGGATAGATGTCGCCGTTCGGGACGACGGAGAAGTACTCGTTCCCCGCGCCGCAGGCGGAAACGCGCTTTTCAAGGCAGGGTCCCCCCTCGAGGTCGACGTTGAAGTGGAAGAAATTGAATCCTTTCCCCTCCTCTTCCCGCTTGATGTACTCGTCGCAGAGGACTTCGTACTCCTTCGCGATCTGAGGGAGATGTTCCTTTTTGATCTCGAGGTCGGGGATGTCCGTGACGACGGGCTCCACCGAGAGGGAATCGAATCCTTGGTCGGCGAGGAAGAGCACGTCCTTGGAAAAGTCGAGATTCTTGGCCGTGAAGGTGCCGCGCACATAGTAGTGCTTGTCCCCTCTCGCGCGGACGAACTTCTTGATCTTTTCGATGACGGCGTCGAAACTCCCCTTGCCGTTGACCGTCTTTCTGACGGCGTCGTTGACCTCTTTCCTTCCGTCGAGGGAGAGAACGACGTTCTCCATCTCTTCGTTGAAGAATTTGATGGTCTCGTCGTCGAGGAGAAGGGCGTTCGTCGTCGTCGTGAAGAGGAAACGCTTGCCGCGCTTTGCGGCCTCTTCCTTGGCGTAATAGACCGTCTGTTTGATGACGGGAAGGTTCATGAGGGGCTCGCCGCCGAAGAAGTCCACCTCGAGCACCTTGCGCTTGCCGCTCTCTCTCAGAAGAAAGTCGATGGCGGCCTTGGCGACCGAAAAGGGCATCATCTCGCGGGCGGCATGATAGGCGCCCTCGTCGGCAAAGCAATACTTGCAGCGGAGATTGCAGTCGTGGCAGATGTGAAGGCAGAGCGCCTTGACCTCATGGGACTTGATGGGACGGGCGGAAGTTTCGGGTGCGCCGAGAAGGCCCGCCTCCTTTAAGCAGAGGACGTCCTTGAGCTCCTCATCGGTGAGCTCGATGGGTTCGCCCGAGAGATATTTCGCCGTCCTTTCGTCGCAGGCATGCAGGCTCCCGCTGCCCGTATCATAGACGTAATGGTCGTTGTGATAAGTAAAGACGTGGATCATAATACCGAAAAAAAGCGACGCGACGCGCCGCTTTTATTTTGTTCGCGTATGTTTATTTCTGCTCGTCGATCTTCTGCTCTCTCGTGATGCGTTCGCAGGACTGGTTGCCCACGGTGCAGCTCGTCTTGCAGGCCGATTGGCAGGTGCTTCTGCATTCGCCGCAACCCGTGACCTTCTTCTTGGCGGGTTTCGCTATGGTCTTGATCATACAGATACCTCTCTTGATAGGTTTTTCATCATTATACAACCATATGGGAAATTTTGCAAGTGTTTTTTCACGCTTTCCGCAATTTCGCGCCGAGAAGTCCGCCCGCTCCGCCGAGAATGGCGCAGACGGCAAGTTCCAAAACAAAAAATCCGTCGAGATGCACGCCCCCGCCGATGACGGCAAAGAGAAGAAGGGTCAGAAGGGCAAAGATCACCCCCGCGCCCGCGCCCTTGAACAGGGCCCGTTCCCCCTTCACGAAGAGGGCGGCCGAGAGGAAGGCGGCGACGCATTTTACGCTCCAGTTGATGGCCGTGACCGAGGGCTGCGGCATCGAAAAGTTCTTGACGAAGATCGCGGCGACGGCGAGCGCCGCAAGCGAAAAGACCGTCCCGAACAGGGACGCAAAGACGAGCTGTTTTACCGTCGATCTGATGAGATCTCTGTCCATAAAAAAACCTCCGCACACCGTAAGGTATGCGGAGATGTTCTCGCTTATTCCATGTTGTCCGCGGACTTCTCCTCGGGAGCCGTCTCGGGAGCCGTCTCGGGAGCAGGCTCTGCCGCCTGCTGTGCGGGCTCTCCGACGTTCTCTGCGGGCGTTTCGCCCTTCTTTGCGGCCTCTTTCGCGGCGAGCTTGGCCTCTTTTTCCTGCTTTCTGCGAAGTTCCGCCTCTTCCCGCGCGATCTGCGTCGGCCCCTTGGCGTCCGTCTCATAGATACATTCCTTCATGAGCTTGAAACGGGATTTTCCCGACGCCTCGCTGCCCGATTCGATGATGACGGTGTTGTCGTCGCAGACTTCCACGACGACGCCGCAGAGGCCGCCGCGCGACGTCACTTTATTGCCGGGACGGATGGCCTCGATGGACTCCGTATATTCCTTTTCGCCCGAACGGTTCTTTCTTCCCGAGAAGAAAAACCATGCGATGAGCGCAACGAAAAGCAAGACGATGACGACCGTGAAGATCCAACTGGATCCGCCGTTATTGTTGTTATTCGTATTGTTCGTATTGTTGCTGTCGGTCTCTCCTTCGAGCCGTTCGACGGACATCGTCTCGCCGAGCGAATATTCCTCGAGTTCTGCGCCCGTAAGCACAAAGTCCTGAAATTCCATGTTTGTCTCCTTTTTCTCTATCATACTCTTTCGGAGAGATTTTGGCAAGCGTTTTCGGCCCGCTTTTTCCCTTTCGCGAAATTTCACGCGCGGATCATGTCGTTTCTTCGCCCTGTTTGGCGTAAAACTCCCTCACATAGTCCCGCAGATATCCGCCGAGAATGGCCTCTCTCAGCCCCCGCATGAGCTTGTGCAGATAGGCGATGTTGTGCAGGGAGAGAAGCATTCCCCCCATCATCTCCCCGACGTTGACGACGTGGCGCAGGTACGCCTTGGTGTAATTGCGGCAGACGTAGCAATCGCAGTCGGGATCGAGCGGGGTGAAGTCCTCTTTGTACTTCCCGTTGCGGACGACGATCTTGCCCCGCGAGGTGAGCGCCGTGCCGTTGCGGGCGATGCGCGTCGCGAGGACGCAGTCGAACATATCCACGCCGCGCAGCGTCCCCTCCACGAGGCAGTCGGGGGAGCCCACGCCCATGAGGTAGCGGGGCACGTCCGTCGGGAGACGGGGCTGCAAAAAGTCCAAAAGTTCGTACATGAGCGGCTTGGGCTCCCCCACCGAGAGGCCGCCGATGGCGATGCCGTGTTTCACGAAGGGCAGACAGCGGTCAAGGCTCTCTTCCCGCAGATCTTTATAGAAGTTCCCCTGCACGATGGGGAAGAGCGCCTGCTGCGGCCTGTCATGGGCGGCATAGCAGCGTTCGAGCCACTTCGACGTCCGCTCCATGGCGGCCTCTGCCTGTTCGTACGTGTAGCCGTATTCGGAGCACTGATCGAAGGCCATCATGATGTCCGAGCCCAGATTGTGCTGGATGCGCATGGCAAGCTCGGGCGTGAAGGTGTGATAGCTCCCGTCCACATGGGAAGAAAAGGTCACGCCGTCGTCCGTAATCTTGTTGAGCTTGGCGAGCGAAAAGACCTGAAATCCGCCGCTGTCCGTGAGGATGGGCCTGTCCCAGTTCATGAATTTGTGAAGCCCCCCCGCGCGGGCGATGAGCTCGTCCCCGGGACGCATGTAGAGGTGATAGGTGTTGGAGAGGATGATCTGCGAACCGATCTCCTTGAGGTCGCGCGGGAGCATGCCCTTGACGGTCGCCTGTGTGCCGACGGGCATATAGACGGGCGTCTCGATGTCCCCGTGAGGGGTATGGAACACGCCCGCTCTCGCCCCCGTCTCGGGATCTGTTTTTTGAAGTTCAAAGGAAAAATATTCGTTGTTCATGGGTAATCGTCCGATTTTTGATCTGCTTTTTTGCCCTGTGTGCCCGCCCCCTCCCGAGGGGTGCCCTCGCTGAAGGGGGTGCGGCGGTCCCTGCCGCCCGCTCATCCTGAGGCATAGCCGAAGGATCCCCTCAAACGAAGTCCGTGGGTCTATGTCATTTCGAGCGGAGCCGAAGGCGCAGTCGAGAAATCTCTATTGCAGTGGAGATCCCTCGACACGCTCGGGATGACAATGAAAACATGGAGATCCCTCGACACGCGCTTACGCGCGGCTCGGGATGACAATACGGTGGAGATCCCTCGACACGCTCGGGATGACAATACAGTGGAGATCCCTCGACAAGCTCGGGATGACAATAAAGAGGGCAACCCCCTCCCTACCCCTCCCCCTTCAAAGGGGGAGGGCGATTTGGCGGCTCGATCCCTACCCCTTCAACGAGGGAGGGCGAGATAAGGGCTCATTCTGAGCGGGGACGCGGGGGCCGTATTACGCCGCTCATAAAAACAGGCACGCGTCGCCGATAATTACGGGAAACAGGACGCCTCTTTTTAGAAGCAAGCAGGTCGAGGAGCGCGCGGATTTCCCGACGGGAGTTTACTATGAGGTAAATGACCGAGGGAAAACGCAAGCGCGACAAAGAGATGCGCCGCTTATAAGAAGAGGCAAGCGTCGCCGAAGGAGAAAAATCTGTACCTCTCCTTCACGGCGATGTCGTACACCGACAGGATCTCCTCGCGGGAGCAGAGACAGCTCACGAGCATCAAAAGCGTGCTCTCGGGCAGATGAAAGTTGGTGATGAGCGCGTCCGTGCACTTCATCCTGTAGGGCGGATAGAGGAAAATGGACGTCTCGCCGCTCCCCGCCCGCACGGTCCCGTCGTCGTTTGCCACCGTCTCGAGCGTGCGCACGGACGTCGTGCCGACGCAGATGACCCTTCTACCCTCTCTCTTGGCCGCATTGATCCTTTGGGCGGCATTCTCGCTCACCTCATAGGTCTCGCTGTGCATGACGTGCTTTTCAACGTCGTCGACCTTCACGGGGCGGAAGGTGCCGAGGCCGACATGGAGCAGGACCTCAACGATCTCCACGCCCATGTCCCTTATTTTTTGCAGGAGCTCTTCTGTGAAGTGGAGACCCGCAGTGGGCGCCGCCGCCGAGCCGTTCTCACGGGCGTAGACCGTCTGATACTGCTCGGGGTCCTTGAGTTTTTCGTGGATATAGGGCGGAAGGGGCATGCTGCCCGCACGGGAGAGGACGTCCTCAAAGGCGCCCTCGAAGAAGAATCGCACATGCCGCTCCCCCGTCTCGGTGACGGAGAGGATCTCGAGGGAGAGCTCGCCGTTGACCGTGAGTTCTGTCCCCGGTTTGCACTTCTTCCCGGGACGGACGAGGCATTCCCATGTGTCGAGCTCGAGCCGTTTCAGAAGAAGGATCTCGACCTTTCCGCCGTTTTCGGTATAGGCATAGAGGCGGGCGGGAAGCACGCGGGTACGGTTGACGACGAGAACATCCCCCGCTTTGAGGTAGTCGGTGACGTCGCGAAAGACGCGATGTTCGACGGTTTTCGTGTCGCGATGATAGACGAGGAGCCGTGCACTGTCCCGCGGCTCCGCCGGCGTCTGCGCAATCAGCTCCTCGGGCAGATCGTAATAAAAATCGGAAGTTTTCATTCTGAATCAAAAATTGAACGCGAAGCATCCCCCATTCGTCACGGCTGCGCCGTGCCGCCTCCCCCCCAAGGGGGTCAGGCCTTTGTGCTCATTCTGCCCCGCGGGCTGGGTCTTGGCTCATTCTGAGGACGAAGCCCGAAGGATCCCCTTGGTCGATGTCGGACTTCGTTTGAGGGGGCCCCTCGCTACGCTCAGGATGAGCGTTTGCCTCCCTCGGGATGACGATGTTTCCGCCCGCCCGTATATTCCCCGAGAACGCCGTTTTCTATAACAAAGTCTGACATGATATCTCCTTACGATGATAAGATCCGATCCTATATTCTTATGACGCGGCAGTGCGGGGGAAGAATGAGCTCATTGTTGTGACCGATCTCGGCATCCGCGGGAAGGATGAGTTCCCGAAGGTTGGGATTCACATAGAAGAGATAGTGGAGCCAATCCTCCCAGTCCGAGGCATGATACCCCCCCGCCGCCACGCTCACCCTTTTGAGCGTATCCGGCGCTTTGATAGAGGGCAACCTTTTGCAAACCGGCGACGGCGGAAGATCGACGCTCTCCAGCGCACTGCATCCTATCAAAGCGGTCGTACTAACTTCTGTGTTTCCCAAAAAGACGATGCTCTTGAGCGAAGTACAGTTCTCGAAGGTAAAATCGCCGACCCCCCGCACGCTCTTCGGGATGACGATGTGCTCAAGCGAAGTACAATTCTGAAATGTGCGATCCCCGATCTCCTTCAAGCCCTCCGGAAGGGAGATGTTTTTCAGAGAGCTGCAGTCCGCGAAAGCGCTGCCCCCGATAGCTCCCCTCATCTTCGGAAGCGTGACGGTCTTTAAGTTGTGACAGCGCCCGAACGCAAGGTCGTGGATATATTCCATGTCCGGCGGGATCGTGACACTCGTAAGACTATCGTTGTTCTCAAATGCGTAGCAGCCGATCTTCTTGACGGCGACCCCGTCCACAGCGCTCGGGATGACGAGATCTCCTTTCACGTCCTCCCCGCCATAGACCTCTGCCCCATAATAACTACCGTCCTCGGACCAACCGTAATTCTTTACCCGTAAAATCATGATTTCCCCTTTTCGTTTTAATTTCCGTCCGTGTCGAACACAGAGAGCTGTTTCTTGACTGCCTCGGGCATTTTCATGCCCATGTGCTCGTAGCCGCCCTTCAAACAAATTCTGCCGCGCGGCGTGCGGGCGATGAATCCGAGTTGGATAAGATAGGGCTCATAGACGTCCAAAATGGTGTTGACGTCCTCGTTGATGGTCGCGGCAAGCGTATCGAGGCCCGCGGGCCCGCCGTTGAATTTCTCGATGAGGGCGCGCAGAAGATTCCTGTCCGTCTCGTCGAGGCCGAGGCCGTCGATCTCCATCCTGCAAAGGGCCCTGTCGGCGTCCTCTTTGGTGATGGCGGAGCTCCCCTTGACGGCGGAAAAGTCTCTGACGCGCTTTAACAGCCTGTTGGCGATGCGGGGCGTGCCGCGGCTGCGCCGTGCGATCTCATAACTCCCCCCGTCCGCGACGGAGATGCCGAGCGTCCGCGCCGAACGGGCGACGATCTTCTGAAGTTCCTCGGGCGTGTACATGTCGAGGCGGCAGATGATGCCGAACCTGTCTCTGAGCGGGCTCGAGAGCATGCCCGCCCGCGTCGTCGCGCCGATGAGGGTGAACTTCTTGAGGGGCAGGCGGATGTTCCT
>CANREC010000051.1 GCA_947629535.1 uncultured Clostridia bacterium
TGGTATGCCGACAAGAAGGAGTTCTCCGTCTTTTTGAAGGAGGACAACGTCATCCGTACCTTCCTCAAGAAGAAATACTATGCGGCGGCGATCTCGAGGATCCTGATCGAACGTGCCGCGGGAAAGATCGTCGTTACCATCCAGACGGGCCGCCCCGGCGTGCTCATCGGGAAACAGGGCGCCGAGATCGACGTCATCAAGAAGGATCTCGCGCGTCTCACGGGCGGCAAACAGGTCATCATCAACGTCACGGAAGTGAGGAAGATCGACGCAGACGCACAGCTCGTCGCCGAGAGCGTCGCGGCCCAGCTCGAAAAGCGTATCGCCTTCAGAAGGGCCATCAAACAGGCCATCGGCAGGACCATGCGCGCAGGCGTCAAGGGCGTCAAGATGCAGGTCTCGGGCCGTCTCGACGGCAGAGAGATCGCGGGCTGCGAACACTACCACGAGGGGTCCATTCCCCTTCAGACGCTCCGTGCCGACATCGACTACGGCTTTGCCGAGGCGCACACCACGTTCGGTATGATCGGCGTCAAGTGCTGGATCTACAAGGGTGAAGTCCTCAAAGGCGCCAAGAAAGCGGAAGGAGGCAAATAATTATGTTGATCCCGAAGAGAGTTAAGAGAAGAAAGCAGCACCGCGGCTCCATGAAGGGGCAGGCGAACAAGGGCAACTTTATCGCTTACGGCGAGTACGGCCTCGTGGCCGAGGGCGCCGCAAGGATCAAGTCCAACCAGATCGAGGCAGCCCGTATCGCAATGACCCGTTTCATCAAGCGCGGCGGGCAGGTCTGGATCGATATCTTCCCCCACAAACCCATCACCCGTCACCCCGCAGAAGCCCGTATGGGCTCGGGCAAGGGCGGCGTCGAATACTGGGTCGCGGTGGTGAAACCGGGCAGAGTAATGTTCGAAATGGCGGGCGTCAGCGAGGACGTCGCGCGTGAGGCAATGCGCCTTGCGTCGCACAAGCTGCCCGTCAAGTGCAAGTTTATCAAGAAAGAAGCGGCGGCGGAAACGCCCGCGGCGAATACTTCGGAAGGCGGTGAAGGCTGATGAAAGGGAACGACATCAAAAACATGACCGACGTCGAGCTCGACAAGAAGTTGAAAGACTTAAAGAGCGAGCTCTTCAATCTGCGTTTCCGTCACGCGAGCGGACAGCTCGACAATCCTCTGTCGATCAGAACGTGCAAACGGGACATCGCGAGGGTGAATACGGAGATCCGTGCCCGTCAGGCGAAGGCGTAAGGAGTGAATCATGGAAAGAAATCTCAGAAAGGAAAGAGTCGGCATCGTTGTCTCCGACAAGATGGATAAGACGGTCGTCGTGGCGGTCACCGAAAAGCGCAAGCACCCCGTCTACAAGAAGACGATCACGCGCACCAAGCGTTTCAAGGCGCACGACGAGGAAAATCTCTGCGTCGAGGGCGACACCGTTCGCATCGTCGAGACGAGAAAGCTCTCCAAGGACAAGAACTGGAGGGTCGCTGAGATCGTCGTGAAGGCGAAGTAAGGCGGGAGGATAGAGATATGATACAACCTCAAACAAGATTAAAAGTAGCGGATAATTCGGGCGCGAAAGAGATCATGTGCATCCGTGTCCTCGGCGGCAGTTTCAGAAGGACGGGCAACATCGGCGACATCATCGTCGCCTCCGTCAAGACGGCCACCCCCGGCGGCGCCGTCAAGAAGGGCGACGTCGTGAAGGCGGTCATCGTGAGAAGCTCTAAAGGCATCCGCCGTCCCGATGGCACATATATCCGTTTCGACGACAATGCGGCGGTCATCATCGACGCCCAGAAACAGCCGAAAGGCACCCGTATCTTCGGACCCATCGCGAGAGAGCTCAGAGATAAAGACTACATGCGCATTATCTCCCTTGCTCCCGAGGTCCTGTAAGGAGGCGCGAAGATGAACGTAAAACTCAACGACAATGTGCTTGTGATCACAGGCAAATACAAGGGCAAGCAGGGCAAAGTCTTAAAGTGCGATCCCAAGACGAACAGAGTCATCGTCGAGGGCGTCAACATGGTCTTTAAGCACGAGAAGGCGAGGAAGGCCAACGAGACGAGCAGGATCGTCAACGAGGAGTCGTACATCGACGTCTCCAACGTGATGGTCGTCTGCCCCGCATGCAACAAACCCACCCGCGTCTACCACGCGGTCGTGGACGGCAAGAAAGTACGGATCCACGGCGGAACGGACGGGTGCGGCAAACCGCTCGACACGGCGCAGAACGCCAAGAAGAGCAAGAAGGCGGCTCCCGTCGTGGAAGAAGAGGCGCCCAAGAAACGTACGAGAAAGCGCAGCCAAAAGGCCGCAGAGGCCGCTGCGGACGACAAAAAGGACTAACGGGCGGAGGTAACGATCATGGCAAAGAAAGTGGAAAAGAAAGAAACTGCGCCCGAGACGAAGGTCCCGAGCAGGGTCAAAATTTACTATGATACCGAAGTCGTCCCCGCGCTCATCAAAAAGTTCGGTTACACATCGGTGATGCAGGTCCCGAAGATCGAGAAGATCGTCATCAATACGGGCCTCGGCGACATCAAGGACAACCAGAAGTCCATGCAGACGGTCGAAAAGGAGCTCATGCAGATCACGGGCCAGAAACCCATCTACAGGAAGGCCACCAAGTCCGTCGCGAACTTCAAGCTCCGCGAGGGCATGAACATCGGTCTCAAGGTGACGCTCCGCGGGCAGAGGATGTACGACTTCTATGACAAGCTCGTCTCCATCGCCCTTCCCCGCGTCCGCGACTTCCGCGGCGTGTCGGACAAGGCGTTCGACGGCAGAGGCAACTATGCTTTGGGTCTCAAGGAGCAACTGATCTTCCCCGAGATCTCCTACGATCAGGTCGAGAAGATCCGCGGCATGGATGTGTGCATCGTCACCACGGCAAAGACGGACGAAGAAGCGAGAGAGCTCTTGAAGCTCCTCGGAATGCCCTTCAAGAAGTGAGGATCAAGACATGGCAAAGAAATCAATGATCAGTAAACAGCAAAGAGAGCCCAAGTTCTCGACCCGCGCATATACGCGCTGCTCGATCTGCGGCCGCCCGCACGCGGTGCTCAGAAAGTACGGTGTCTGCCGTATTTGCTTCAGAAACCTTGCGTACAAGGGCGAGATCCCCGGCGTCAAGAAGTCGAGCTGGTAAGGAGGCGAAAGATGACAGATCCTATTGCAGATATGCTCACAAGAATCAGAAACGCGCTCATGGTGAAGAAGGAGACCGTCGAGGTCCCCGCCTCCAACATGAAGAAGGCGATCGCCGCGATCCTCCTCAGCGAAGGCTACGTCGCAGACGTGCAACTCAAGGAAGAGGGGTATAACGGCACCATCGTCCTCACGCTCAAGTACACAGACACGAAGGAGTCCGTGATCGGCGGGCTCAAGCGCGTCTCCAAGCCCGGTCTCCGCACCTACAGCGGGTCGCAAGACATGCCCAAGGTGCTCGGCGGCTACGGCATCGCGATCGTCTCCACCAATAAGGGCATCATGACCGATAAACAGGCCAAGGCCCAGAACGTTGGCGGCGAAGTGCTCTGCTACGTTTGGTAAGGGAGGGGAGAGATATGTCGAGAATCGGAAAGAAAGTCATTCCCGTCCCCGCAGGCGTCTCCGTCGATTTCACGGACAGCGTCGTCACCGTCAAGGGACCCAAAGGGCAGCTCACCCGCGAGGTCAAGGGCAACATCGATATCAAACATGAGGGAGCGGACATGCACGTCCTTGCGCTCGACGAGAGCAAGGAGACCAATGCGCTCCACGGCCTCTACCGTGCGCTCATCGCCGACATGGTGAAGGGCGTCTCCGAAGGATTCACGACTTCCCTTGAGGTCAAGGGGGTCGGCTGGAAGGTCCAGATGCAGGGGAACAAGCTCGTCCTGAACGTCGGGTATTCCCACCCCGTCGAGTTCATCCAACCCGAGGGCATCACGCTTGCATGCCCGACGCAGACGGAGATCTCGGTGAGCGGCATCGACAAGATCAAGGTGGGGCAGGTCGCAGCCGACCTTCGCTCCATCAGAAAACCCGAGCCCTACCACGGCTACGGCATCCGCTACAAGGGCGAGCATGTCGAGCACAAGGAAGGCAAGACTTCGGGCAAGGGTAAGAAGTAAAGGAGCGTGAAACATGATCACTAAAATTGATAAGAATGCGGTAAGACAGCGCCGTCACGCTCGCGTCCGCAAGAATTTGTCGGGAACTCCCGAATGCCCCCGTCTCTCCGTTTACAGGAGCACGCAGAACATCTATGTGCAGTTCATCGACGACGTAAACGGCAAGACGCTTGCCTCCGCCTCCACGCTGGAATCGGCCGTGAAGAGCGAGATCGCGGGCAAGACCAAGACGGAAGCCGCAAAGATCGTAGGCAAGATCGCAGGCGAACGCGCCAAGAGCGCGGGCATCACCGACGTCGTGTTCGACAGAGGCGGCTATCACTACACCGGGCGCGTGCAGGCGCTCGCAGACGGCGCACGTGAAGCCGGGCTCAATTTCTGAGGGAGGGAAACAGTTCAATGGCAAGAGAAAACAGACCTCAAAGAAGACAGGAACAGGACGACGGGCTCATCAAAAAGACGATCGCCATCAACCGCGTCAGCAAGACTGTCAAAGGCGGTAAGAATATGCGCTTTGCGGCCCTTGTCGTCGTCGGCGACGGCAACGGCAAAGTAGGCTACGGGCAGGGCAAGTCCAAGGAAGTCCCCGAGGCGATCGAGAAGGCGACGCAGGCCGCCAAGAAGAACATGATCAATGTTCCGATCGTCGAGACGACCATTCCCCACGAAGTGCTCGGGAAGTTCGGCAAGGGCGCCGTTCTGATGCTCCCCGCCTCCGCAGGTACGGGCGTCATCGCGGGCGGTCCCGTCCGTGCGGTCATGGAGGCAGCGGGCGTCAAGAACATCCGCACCAAGTCCCACGGCACGCAGAATCCCGGCAACTGCATCAAGGCCACCATCGCGGGCCTTGCATCCCTCAAGACGGCGGAACAGATCGCGGCGCTCCGCGGCAAGACCGTCGAGGAAATCGTGTAAGGAGGCGCAAGATGGCTAAAATCAAAGTTACGCTCGTAAAGAGCACCATCGGCGAGATCAAGTCCGTCAAAGCGACGGTCGCGGCGCTCGGGCTCAAGAAGATCCGTTCGTCCAATATTCTCGAAGATACGCCCGCCAACATGGGGCAGATCAAGAAGGTCGCGCACCTCGTAAAGGTGGAGAGCGTTTAAGGAGACAGCAATGAGAATCGATACATTATCTCCCGCAGAGGGAGCACATACCCCCGCAAAGCGTTTAGGGCGCGGTATCGGCTCGGGCCTCGGCAAGACGAGCGGCAAGGGCCATAAAGGCCAGTGGGCGCGTTCGGGCGGCGGCGTAAGGCCGGGATTCGAAGGCGGCCAGATGCCCATTGCCCGCAGGATCCCCAAGCGCGGGTTCAACAACAAATGGAGAAAAGAGTACGTCATCGTCAATCTTTCGCGTCTCAACGACCTTCCCGAAGGGACCGTCGTCGACCTCGGCTATGTTCTCGAGAACGGCCTTGCGAAGGAGGTCAAGAACAACCAAGGGCTTAAGGTACTCGCCGGCGGAGAGCTCTCCGCCAAACTTACCGTCCGTGCGGCAAAATTCTCCGCCTCTGCCAAAGAGGCCATCGAGAAGGCGGGCGGCACGGCGGAAGTCATCGAGTGAAACTCTTCACTTGATGCTGAAAGGAGTCAATTATGCTTGAAACAATCAAAAACGCCTTTCGCAATAAGGACATCAGGAAGAAGTTGCTTTTGACGTTTCTTCTTCTCCTGATCTTCCGTTTGGGATGCTATATTCCCGTCCCCGGGCTCAAGCGCGCAAGTTTTGAAAGCGCCATCACGGGCAACGACTTCCTCGCGCTCATGAGCGGCATCACGGGCGGCGCGCTCGCAAACGGCACGCTCTTCGCGCTCGGTATCGGGCCGTACATCAACGCGTCCATTATCGTCCAGCTCCTCACGGTAGGCATTCCCGCCCTCGAGAGATGGTCCAAACAGGGCGAAGAGGGCACAAGGAAGATCAACAACCTCACGCGTATCATCACGATCGTGCTTGCGGTCGTGCAGTCCATCGGTATCATCGTCCTGTTCGGAAATACGCAGGATTCCATCCAGTCCGAGCTGTTCTTCGGCCAGACGTGGCTTGCGGGCGTGTTCATGACCGTCGTCTATACGTCGGGCGCCTGCCTCGTCATGTGGCTCGGTGAGCGCATCACCGACTTCGGCGTCGGCAACGGCATTTCGCTCATCATCTTCATCGGTATCCTCTCGACGGCAGGCATCGCGATCGTCAACAAGTTCAAGGTCGTGTTCGGCATCGGCGCTACGCAGGATGTCGGGCAGCTCTGGAACATCGCGCTCTTCCTTATCCTTGCAGTCGTCATCTTCTTCGCGGTCGTCTTTGTCGACCTCGCGGAGAGAAAGGTCCCGATCAACTACGCAAAACAGGTCCGCGGCAACAGGATGATGGCCGCGCAGTCGTCCTCGATCCCCATGAAGATCACGGGCGGCGGCGTCATGCCTCTCATCTTCGCGTTCGCGATCATCTCCTTCCCGTCCATGATCATGAGCCTTGTCCCCTCGTGGAACGGTGCTCTCACATGGTGGCAGACCTACTTCTCCGGAAGTTCTCCCTATTGGTACGGGCAGGTCATCTACGCACTCGTGCTCGCTCTGCTCATCTTCGCGTTTGCCTTCTTCTATTCGCAGATCCAGTTCAATCCCGAAGATGTATCGCGCAGCATCCAGCAGAACGGCGGCTTTATCCAGGGCATCCGTCCCGGCAAGCCCACGGCGCAGTACCTCAGCAAGATCAACAAGCGTATCACGCTCTTCGGCGCGATCTTCCTCACGCTCATGGCGTTCATCCCCTCAGTGATGTTCTCGTGGGCAGGGCAGGACCTCGTCAACGTGTTCTCTACGACAGGTATCCTCATCGTCGTCTCCGTCGCGCTCGAGTTCGAACAGCAGCTGCAGGCGCAGATCTCGATGAAACAGTATAAGGGATTCTTGAAGTAAGACTTTTCGATGAATTCTTTTCAAGGGCGAAAAGAATTCATCGAGGGGTTAGTCCCCGTATTTCACATGTGCTTTTGCGGCCGCCCACTCCGTATTTCATTCGGACAGTAAGGTTCCCGTAGGGTACCAAATGGGGTGCGCTTAGGCGGGGAGACCCCGCCACGCGCCGTGATTTAGAACACGTTGCCCACCCCCCTACCCCCCTCCTTGGGAGGGGGCAAAGGCCTACCCCCTTCTGGGGGAGCCTCCGCCGTAAGCGGTGGTGGGGGCGGGGAGCTCTCTCAAAAACGAACGATCAAGGAGACAATATGAAACTCATTCTTCTCGGTGCGCCCGGTGCGGGCAAAGGGACGCAGGCGACCAAGATCGCCGACCGTTACGGCATCGTCCACATCTCCACAGGGGATATCTTCCGCGCGAACATCAAAATGGGCACGGAGATCGGTCTCCTCGCCAAGTCCTATACCGAGCAGGGCCTTCTGGTCCCCGATGAGGTGACGGTCGCCATCGTCAAGGACAGGCTGACGTGGGACGACTGCAAGAACGGATATCTTCTCGACGGGTTCCCCCGCAATCTGTATCAGGCGCAGCAGCTCGATACCTTCGCGAAGATCGACGGCGTCGTCAACATCAACATCGACCATAAGCTGCTCATGGACCGTCTCTGCGGCAGAAGAGTTTGCAGGGAATGCGGCGAGAGCTATCATGTCTCCACTCTGAACGGGGCGACGACCTGCGCGAGATGCGGCGGGGAGCTCTACCAGAGAAAGGACGACAATCCCGAGACAGTCGGCGCACGGCTCTCTGTCTACAACGAACAGACGGCGCCCCTCATCGACTACTATGCGAAGAAGGGCCTCATCCTGAACTTCACGGGCACCGAAGCGCCCGCCGAAGTCCTCTTTGAGGAGATCAAGGCCGTCCTCGACAAGCTCCAATGATCCGCCCCAAGACAGAGGAAGAGATAGCGCTCATGCGCGAGCCCTGCCGCATCGTCAAGGAATGTCTGGCGTTTGTGGGCGAGCGGATCGCCGCGGGCATGACCACGAAGGAAGTGGACGACCTCGTCTATCGGTTCATCAAGGCCGAGGGCGCAGAACCGAGCTGTCTCGGCTACTACGGGTATCCCGCCTCCGCGTGCGTCTCCGTCAACGAAGTCGTCGTGCACGGCATCCCCGACGGAAGAGTGCTCGAGGAGGGCGACATCGTCAGCGTCGACCTGTGCGCCTACAAGAACGGCTTTCACGGCGACGGCGCGAGGACGTTCCGCATCGGCAAAGTGAGCGGGGAGAACGACAGGCTCATCCGCGTCACCGAGGAGTGTTTCTTCAAGGGCATCGAAGGGTTGAAGGCAGGCACGCCGCTCTATGACATCAGCTACAACGTCCAGCGGCACGCCGAGAGCAACGGCTTTTCCGTCATCCGCTCCTACACGGGGCACGGCATCGGAAGAGAGATGCACGAGGACCCCTCCGTTCCCAATTTCGGAAGAAGGGGGACGGGGCCGAGGCTCGAGGCCGGCACGGTCATCTGCGTAGAGCCCATGATCGCCGCGGGCGGCTGGCGCGTCAAAGTCAAGGACGACGGCTGGACGGCCGTCATGTCGGACGGAAAGTGCGCCGCGCATTACGAAAATACGCTTGTCGTCCGCGAGGACGGTGTGGAAATCTTGACGCTATAAGGGAGAGAGTATGTCGAAGGACGACGTAATCGAAGCAGAGGGCAGGGTCATCGAGGCGCTTCCCAATGCAACATTCAAAGTGAAACTTTCCAACGGGCACGTCATCACGGCGTACATCTCGGGGAAACTGAGAATGAACTATATCCGCATCATCGAGGGCGACGCAGTCAAGCTCGAAATGAGCCCCTACGACCTCACCAAGGGCCGCATCACCTGGAGAAGTAAGAATTAGTTTCGATAAATTCTTTTCAAGGGCGAAAAGAATTCATCGATGGGTTAGTTCCCGTCATTCACCGCTGCTCCGCTGCCGTCTTTCCCTTGCTGCCCTTTAGGGGAAACCCCCGAACAGTAGGTCTAATGGGATCCTTCGGGCTACGCCCTCAGGATGAGCATCCTACCGCAATTTTTAATTCTTAATTCTCAATGAAAAGACGGTCCCGTAGGGCAAGAACTCAAATAAAACATCGAGGTAACATAACATGAAAGTCAGACCTTCCGTCAAACCTATGTGCGACAAGTGCAAGGTGATCAAGAGAAACGGCAAAGTGATGGTAATTTGTTCCAAAAACAAGAGCCACAAGCAAAGACAGGGTTAAAATAAGTTGACTTGTCCGAAAACATCTGTTATAATAAACAATGCGGTCCGCGAGGGCTGCGCAGTCAAACACGCGATTTAGGCTGAATTTCCGCACGGATCTTGTGCGGAAAGTCGGCTTGCTTTGCGTCTAATCGCATATTCCGAAAACAAACGCGCCCCGATAAGGCATTTTCCACTGCCGAAGCGGGGAGAGCGAGACCATATAAAACAAAAAATATTTACCGAAAAAACCGGAGGTTAAAGAAATGGCACGTATTGCCGGTGTGGATCTGCCGAGAGAAAAGAGAGTTGAAATCGGCCTCACCTACATTTACGGGATCGGTCTCACCACTTCCAAGAAGATCCTCGCGGAGACGGGCATCGATCCCGACACGCGCGTCAAGGATCTCAACGAGACGGACGTCTCCAAACTCAGAGAGTATATCGACCACCACTATACCGTGGAGGGCGAACTGAGGGGACAGGTGAGCCTCAACATCAAGCGTCTGATGGAGATCGGATGCTATCGCGGCGTTCGCCACAGAAAGGGTCTGCCCGTCCGCGGACAGAGCACCAAGCGCAACGCGAGGACCCGCAAGGGACCCCGCCGCACGGTCGCGAACAAGAAGAAGTAAGGAGTAAGGACAAATGGCTGAAAAGAAGAAAACAGTTGTATCGCGCAAGCGGAAAGAACTGAAAAAGGTAGACAAAGGGCAAGTCCATATCCAGTCTACATTCAATAACACCATCGTCACCTTTACGGACATGAACGGGAACGTCATCTCGTGGTCGAGCGCGGGCGCTCTGAAGTACCGCGGTTCGAGGAAGGGGACGCCGTTCGCAGCCCAGATGGCAACGGAGACGGCCGCAAAGGCCGCCAAGGAACACGGGCTCCGCTCCGTCGAGGTCTATGTGAAGGGCCCCGGCGCAGGCAGGGAGTCGGCGATCAGAGCGCTCGGGAACTGTGAGCTCGAAGTGACGCTCATCTCCGACGTTTCGCCCATCGCTCACAACGGCTGCCGCCCGCCCAAGCGCAGAAGAGTATAACAGGAGGAAACCGAAATGGCAGTATATAGAGACGCAAAATGCAAGCTCTGCAGACGCGAGGGCAATAAGCTCTTCTTGAAGGGCGAAAAGTGCTATATGGAAAAATGCCCCTTCAACAAGCGCCCTCTTCCTCCCGGACAGCACGGCGCAGGCAGAAAGAAGGTTTCCGAGTACGGACTTCAGCTCCGTGAAAAGCAAAAGACCAAGCGCATCTACGGCGTTCAGGAAAAGCAGTTCCGCCACTACTATGAAGTGGCCGACCGCATGAAGGGCATCACGGGCGAAAACATGCTCTCCCTTCTCGAGCGCAGGCTCGACAACGTCGTTTTCCGCATGGGCGTCGGCGTATCGCGCACGCAGGCGAGACAGCTCGTCAACCACGCGCACTTCACCGTCAACGGCAAGACGGTCACCGTTCCTTCCTACAGCGTGAAGGCGGGCGACGTCATCGCCGTCAAGGAAACCAGAAAAGACAATAAATTCTTTGAGCAGATCAAAGGAATGAAGGTCGGCAATATGCCCAAGTGGCTTGAGTTCGATCCCGAGAAACTGGAAGGCAAGGTTTTGGCGCTTCCTACCCGTGAGGACGTTGACAGCCAGATCGCGGAGCACATGATCGTTGAGTTGTACTCCAAGTAATCAAGTAAGGAGGTAGCCCTATGATAGAAATGGATATGCCCAAGATCGAGGTCATGGAAAACGAGGCGAAATCGTATGCGAAGATCGTCGTCGAGCCGCTCGAGAAAGGGTTCGGTCTTACGATAGGCAACTGTTTGAGAAGGATCCTGCTTTCCGCTCTTCCCGGAGCCGCAGCGCAGGGGATCAAATTCATGGACGGATCCGTCAAACACGAATTTTCCTCCATCCCGGGCGTCAAAGAGGACGTCACCGAGATCATTCTCAACCTCAAACTCCTCGCCATCAAGACAAGAGTTACCGATAAGGATTATACCAAAACTCTTCGCCTCACCGTAGAGGGGCCCGCAGTCGTCACGGCGGCGGATATCTCGCAGGATTCGGAGGTCGAGATCATCAATTCCGACCAGTACATCTGCACTGTGGATGCGGGCGGAAAGCTCGACATGGAGATCACGATCGGCCGCGGCAGGGGATATCATCCCGCCAAGGACAACAAACAGCCCGTGATCGACTATATCCCCATCGATTCCATCTACACCCCCGTCAAGAAGGTCAACTATCAGGTGGAGCCTGCCCGCGTCGGCCAGAACATCGACTACGACAAGCTCACGATAGAAGTCTGGACGGACGGCACTTTCTCGGGGAAGGAGATCGTCTCCCTCGCCGCGAAGATCATGCAGGACCACATCAACCTGTTC
>CANREC010000052.1 GCA_947629535.1 uncultured Clostridia bacterium
CAACGGGGGAGGGCGATTTGGCGGCTCGATCACTCCCCCTTCAACGGGGGAGGGCGAGATAAGGCTCAGGATGAGCGGCGGGACGCGGGCCCCCGACAATGTGTCATTCAGAGGCAGCGCAGCGGCCAATGGGATCCCGACGGTTGATGTCGGGCCTCGTTCCGGATCTGTCAAGCTGCGCTAAAAAATATGATGAAGTTTCTAATTTGATTTGCTTTTTCCGCACGCGCGTGTTATAATGGAAACATGTTCAAACAAAAGCTCGCGGGTGCGCTCCTTGCGGGGACGATCCTTGCGGCAAGCGCAGGCCTTCTCTGGGAAGGGAAAAGCGTCTCCGCCGCCCCCGTCTTACAACTTGACAGCGAAAACGCCTCTCTCTTCCTGCCCGAAACATACGAGCAGTACTTGACGCTTACCTCTCCCTCGGACATTGCCGTTTCGGAGCGTTATGTCGCGATCGCAGAGGAGGACAAGCTCTACCTCTTCGACCGTGAAGAGGGGACGCCTGCCTATCATACATATGAACATACTGCCGCCCAGTCGAAGGCATTGATCTCCAAGATCCAGTTTTCCGACGAGGGAAAACTTTACTTTTCGGACAACCTGCTCGGATTTTATGAGCTTGACCTTTCAGATCTTGATTCTTTGGCGCCCGCAACAGAACAGCGTCTTACGTCTCTTTCGACTTTTTACCTCGAAAAAGATACGATTTTCGAAGCCTCTGTGGTAAGCGGAAAAACGACCTACCTTTCTGCCGCCCTTTCCTCGCCAGACACCCAAACGCAGTTCGGCCAGGACGATAACACAGTCACGCCGCAGCTCGGTTTCTCGGATGGAAAATTTTATACCGCTGTCGGTTCCGTCGTCACGATGTATTCTATTTCCTCTGAAGATGGCAAATATATCCCGACGGGCAATTTCACCTTGCAACCGGGCCTCTCGGGGCTCAAAGCGATCACCGTCACGGACGGAGCGATGTATTACAGCGTGAACGGCTCTTCCGATGTTGCAAACGGCCTTTATCGCTACAATCTTGCGACCCACAACTATGAGCTCCTTCTTGCGGGGGACGGATACGGGGCGCTGACCTCTTATGACGGCAAGCTGTATGCCGTCAAGGGCAATGCCGTCATGGAATATTCCCTCGAAAACGGCATCGAAAAGACGGATTACGAGATCTCTTCAGCCTCCGATTCAGTCAACCGTCTCAACGCCGCGACGGACTGCGCGAGGGCGGGGGATCTTCTCGTGACGGCCGACAGCGGGAACAGGCGGCTCTCTGTCTATGACATGAAGAAGGACGTCTACACCGTCCTTCCCCTCTCCTATGCGCCCGCATTTGTTGCGACGGACGGGGAGATCATTGCCGCCGCCGCGGACACGACGGTGTACGTCTATGCGTGGAACAGTCGGGCCGAAAACTATGAGCTCGTCTGCCAGAACACCGTCGCCAACACGATCTCGGGCATCGCTTGCCTGTACGGAAAGTGCTACTTCGTCACCCACGGGTTCGGCTACGGCATCGCGGGCGCGGAAGGTCCCGAATTTCTGACGCGGGATTCGGGTCTCGACCAATTCCCCCCCGCCGCCCTCACGAACGACCTCTACGGAAATCTCTACGTCATCCGTTCGGACGGCTCGGTGCTCAGGTATACGGAGAGCAACTTCGTCGACCCGTCCGTCTCACAGGGCGAGGCGCTCAATTTCACCCTTCCCAAGGACTTCCATTCCGTACGGGCGGACTTCGAGGGGGACATCTTCTGCCTCGACGGCACCAATGTGTTCTATCGGAACGGCGTCGCCGCGGCGCAAATCGACGGCGGGAATTTCATCTTCACGGACGGCTCGGTCGCTCCCGTCTCCTTTGCCCTCGGGTTCGAGGACGATCGCGTCTACTTCAACTTCGGGAATTTTGTCGTGCGGTCGGAGCAGGGCGTTCTCGGATTCCCCACCCTTGCGACCATCGACGCGACGGGCGTGCATGAGGAGATCTCCCGCGTCCATACGCCCGAGGAAGTGACCTATGCGAGCGTCAGAAAGGGCGCGGTCGGCATCAAGGTGGACCTTGCGTCCCTTGAGAGCGGCGCACCCTATTTCCCCTACGATTCCTATGCGAGAACGGCGGAGAGCGGCCGCGGGGTCATTCTCGCCGAGACGGCCAAATATGAGCTCGTCGCCCTCTATCATGACCGCGGCTATGACGTCCGCCTCTTCCGCAGGGAACAGTGCGAGAGCGCGGAGGCCGAGATCGCCGAGAGCGCAGGAAAGAAGAATCTCTCGAGCGCATGCAACCTCTATAACTATCCCTGCATCGCCGACGCCTACGCCGTATCTCTGCCGCGCGGGACGGAATTGCGCGTGCTCTATACCGTCGTCTCGGACGGGGACAAGGCCGATCTTCCCGACTACGGGTACGATTTCGTCTATGTGGAGGTCCAGACGCCCGCCCGTGAGACCCTGCGGGGGTATGTTCCCCTTTCCTTCCTCACCGACGCCGACCCCAACGGCAGAGAGCGGGAGCAATTCGAGATCGTCAAGCTGAAGGAAGATACCCTCTTCGGCGGCCCGAACGGAGAGATCACCCTTGCGGCGGGGACGGAAGTCCGCCTCTATCGCGAAGAGGACGGCACCTATACCGCCCGCTACAGCGACGAGAGCGGCAAGACCTACTTCCGGAGCCTCACCGAGGAGATGATCGACCGCGGGCAGTCCGACGCGCTCCGCATCGCCCTCATCGTCATTCTGAGCGTTTTGGCGCTCGTCATCATCGGCGTGTATTTTGCCCTTCTTCCCCGTGAAAAGAAGAGGAAAAATTCTTGACTTTCACGCCCGTTCCCGCTATAATTTCTATCGGCTGTTTTCATAAGGGAGATGAACATATGTCAAAATATCCTTCCCCTCTCGTCCTGCAGAGGGCCGATCCTTACCTCTTCAAGAAGGACGGAAAGTACTACTTCACGGCGACCTGTCCCGACTATGACCGCATCGAGATCAAGTGCGCCGACCGCATCAACGATATCCCCTCCGCGCCCGCCCGCGTCGTCTGGAAAAAGCACGCCTTGGGCGAGCTTGCCTGCCACGTCTGGGCGCCCGAGATCCACTATATCATGGGGAAATGGGTCATCTACTTCGCCGCAGGCCACAAACCGGGAAAGTGGAATATCCGCCCCTATGCCCTCATCTGCAGCGGGAACGACCCCATGACGGACGCATGGGAAGAGGGCGGCATGCTCAAGGCCGCCGACGGGGACAAGTATCCCTTCACCGATTTTTCGCTTGACACGACCGTATTCGAGCACCGCGGCAAGTGGTACGCGATCTGGGCGCAGAAGTTCGGCACCAAAGAGGCCGAGCCCGCCATCTCCAACCTCTACATCGCCGAGCTCGAAACGCCCACAAAGCTCAAGACCTTCCACGTCCTTCTCTCCACGCCCGACTACAATTGGGAACGGCAGGGCGGATTCTGGGTCAACGAGGGCCCCGCCGTTCTGAAACATGCGGGGAAGATCTTTGTGACCTACTCGGCGAGCGCAACGGGCGCATGCTACTGTATGGGCATGCTGCGGGCCGACGAGAACGCCGACCTCATGGACCCCCGCTCGTGGGAAAAGGACCGCTATCCCGTATTCAAGACGGATGAAAAGCGCAAGATCTACGGCCCCGGGCACAACTGCTTTGTCGAGGGCGAGGACGGAGAACAGCTCACGATGCTGCATTTCCGCAACTATGAGAAGATCAACGGCGACCCGCTCGACGACCACAACCGCCACGCGCATCTGATGCCCGTGACCTATGACGAAGAGGGCGTGCCCGTCTTTGCCTTCCCCGATGAGGACCTCTACACGGCCCCCGTCGTCAACGAAAAACAGAAAAACATCAATAGCTGAGCAATGAAAGAGGCGGCGCATCTCCCGATGCGCCGCCTTTTTTTAAGAATTGAACGCGTAGCGTTCATCCTGAGGCGTAGCCGAAGGATCCCCTCAAACGAAGTCCCCCTCCCGCGCTCATCCTGAGGCGTAGCCGAAGGATCCCCTCAAACGAAGTCACGCTCCCGCAAAATGAAAAAAAACCGCCGTACTTTCATATACTGACGGTATGAAACATATCCTCTTCACGGGCGGCGGGAGCGCGGGGCATGTCGTTCCCAACCTCGCCGTCATGAACGCTCTTAAATTCTCCCACCGCGTCACATACATGGGCACGGGCGGTATCGAAAAGACCCTCGTCGGCGACGCGGGATTCGAATTTTTCGAAATCGAATGTCCCAAACTTCGCCGTTCCTTCTCGCCCGAAAACCTCAAGATCCCCTTCCGTCTCCGCCGCGCCGAAAGGACCGCGCTCGAGATCTTAAGGCGCGAAAAGCCCGATCTCGTCGTCTCCAAGGGCGGCTATGTGAGCTATCCCGCCGTCTGGGCGGCAAAAAAACTCAAGATCCCCGCGCTCACCCATGAGAGCGACCTCACCCCCGGCCTCTGCACCAAGCTCATCGCCAAAAAATGCGCATATGTGCTCACATCCTTCCCCGAGACCGCCGAGCAGTTCAAAAACGGCAGGTATGTCGGCTCCCCCATCCGTCGGGAGATCCTCGAAGGCGAACGCAGCCGCGCGAGGCATAAATTCGGCCTTTCGGAGAATAGGCCCGTCCTTCTCGTCCTCGGCGGCGGGAGCGGGAGCAAGGCGCTCAACGATGCCGTCCGACGAAACCTCGGCGTTCTTCTCCCCCAAATGCAGATCCTGCATCTCTGCGGCAGAGGCAATGCCGCGGACGAGAGGCGGAGCGGGTACCTTCAGCGGGAATACGAGCGGGACATGGGCGCCGCCTATGCCGCCGCCGACGTCGTTTTGTCCCGTGCGGGGAGCAACACCGTCTTTGAGATCTTGGCGCTCAAGAAACCGTCCGTGCTCGTGCCGCTCGCCCATGCCTCCCGCGGCGACCAGATCGAAAACGCCCGCTATTTTGAACGGCAGGGGCTCGTCCGCGTTCTCTCGGAATCGGCGCTCGACGCCCTTCCCGACGCCGTCCTCTCCGCCCTTCGCGACGAGGCTCTCCGCGGGCGGCTCAAGAACTGTTCGATCGCAAGCGGCACGGAAAACGTCATTTCCGTCATCAAATCTCTTCTCCGCTCGGAGTAGTTCTCGCGATAAATGTTCATCCTGAGGGCCTTCAGGCCCGAAGGATCCCCTTGAACGAAGTCCCCGCCGCTCATCCTGCCCCCTTTTGCACAGCGAAGGGGCTTGAACGCCCCTATTCTCTCTCCACGTTGACGAGCGGGTCGTAGTCGCCGAAGGACTTGACGATCTGAACGAGCGCCGCGAGGAGCGCCTCGTCCGTCATCTTGCACCCGTACGGCACGCCGACGTCAAATTCCACCTTCCGCGTACCCGGGATGAGCCGAAAATCGTGCATCTCCAACCCATCGGCAAGCTCCCGCGCCTGCTCCCAGACCTTCAGCCTGAGGGCAGAGCCCTCGCAGTCGGTGAGGTCCACGGGGTCGAGATGGGCCGTCAGCACGGCGCCCGTCTCCCGTTTCACCCGCATCTCCAAACCGTCGATCGCCGTGTGTGCGTCGAGCATGGAGACGCTCGCGTCCATCTCGATGTGAATGGTCGCATAGGAGACGTCCTTCCCGTAGCCGTAGATCTGAAGGTCGTGCACGCCCAAAACGCCGTCCGTCGAGAGCGCCATGCTGCGGATCTTCTCCTTGAGTGCGGGGTCGGGCGCCTGCCCGAGGAGCTTGGAACTTGCCTCGGCGAGGATCCTCGCCCCCTGCCAGATGATGAAAACAGAGACGGCGATCCCCGCAATGCCGTCCGCCGCGGGGAATAGACCCGAGAGCGCGGCCCCCGCAATGACGGCGAGCGTCGCAAGGCAGTCGCAGAGACTGTCTATCGCCGCCGCCCGCAGCGTGTCCGAATCGAGTTTCTTTGCCCCGACGCGGTAGAGCGCAGACATGGCGGCCTTGACGGCTATGGAAAGGGCGAGAATGAGATAGATGGGAAGGGAGATTTCCGAACGCTCCCCCGCCAAAATGCTCCCGACGGAGCCGTGAAGGAGCTCGGCCGAGAGGAAGAGCACGATGAGCCCCGTGATCATCGAGGCAATGTATTCGGCGCGGCGATGGCCGAAGGGGTGCTCGCGGTCGGCGGGTTTGGCGGCGATGAAGAAGGTGACGAGCGCGACGATCCCGCTTCCGCAGTCGCTCAAATTGTTGAAACCGTCCGCCGTCACGGAGACAAAGCCGAACAGGAGCCCCAAGGCGATCTTTCCCGCCGAAAGGAGCAGGTTGCAGCAGAGCCCGACGGCGCAGATCCACGCCCCTCTCTTTTCCCGTAAATCGAAATTCCTCATATTCCTATTGTATACCCATCGCCCGCCTTTTGTCAATCCTCCTGCCCGCCCGTTCATCCTGAGGGCCTTCAGGCCCGAAGGATCCCCTTGAACGAAGTCCGTCGCTCTCCCCCGTTGAAGGGGGAGGGCCCTCTTCCTCATTGTCATCCCGAGCGTGTCGAGGGATCTCCACACCATTGTCATCCCGAGCGTGTCGAGGGATCTCCACCGCATTGTCATCCCGAGCGTGTCGAGGGATCTCCACTGCAATAGAGATTTCTCGACTTCGCCTTCGGCTCCGCTCGAAATGACAGAAAGAGGGCCTGCCCGCCCGCATCATGTTGCTCCGCGCGCTCATCCCCCCCCGCGTCATTCAGAGGGAGCGCAGCGACCGAAGGGATCCCCTTGAACGAAGTCCGCCCGTTTGCCGAGATCCTTCGCTGACGCTCAGGATGAGCGCGGGGGCAGACGCAGCAAAAAAATCGGCACATATGTGCCGATTTTTGCATTTTGAACGACCTTATTCCAGTTCAAAGGCGCCCGTGTAGAGCTGATAGTACTTGCCCTTCTGCTCGATGAGCTGTTCATGCGTGCCGCGCTCGATGATGCGGCCCTTTTCAAGCACCATGATGGCGTTGGAATTCTTGACCGTGGAGAGCCTGTGCGCGATGACGAACACCGTTCTGCCTTCCATGAGCTTATCCATGCCCCGCTGTACGATGGCCTCGGTGCGGGTATCGATGGAAGAGGTCGCCTCGTCCAAGATCATGACGGGCGGGTCGGCGACGGCGGCGCGGGCGATGGAGAGGAGCTGTCTCTGCCCCTGCGACAGGTTCGCGCCGTTCTGGTGGAGCATCGTCTGATAGCCCTCGGGGAGCCTTCGGATGAAGTCGTCGGCGCCCGCAAGTTTTGCCGCGGCGATACAGTCCTCATCCGTCGCGTCGAGCTTGCCGTAGCGGATGTTGTCCATGACCGTCCCCGTGAAGAGGTTGGTATCCTGCAATACCATACCGATCGCACGGCGGAGTTCCCCTTTCTTGATCTTGTTGACGTTGATTCCGTCGTAGCGGATCTTGCCGTCGGCGATGTCGTAGAAACGGGTGAGAAGGTTGGTGATCGTCGTCTTTCCCGCGCCTGTCGCGCCGACAAAGGCGACCTTCTGCCCCGGCTTTGCGTAGAGGGAAATATCGTGCAGGACGATCTTTTCGGGGTCGTAGCCGAAATCGACGTCGAACATGCGGATGTCCCCTTCGAGCTTGGTATAGGTGACCGAGCCGTCCTCCTTGTGGGGATGCCGCCATGCCCAGACGCCCGTACGCTCCTCGCATTCCTCGAGCGTGCCGTCGGGAGATCCCTTGACATTGACGAGGGTGACATACCCGTCGTCCTCTTCGGGCTTTTCGTCGATGAGGGCAAAGACGCGTGCGGCGCCCGCGAGGCCCATGACGACGGCATTGACTTGGTTGGAAACTTGGTTGATGTTGTTGGAGAACTGCCGCGTCATCTGCAGGAAGGAGACGATGAGCGCGGTCCCCAAGACGCCCGAAAAGGTCACAAGTTCCTCATCAAAGAACGCGCCGATGGAGAAATTCCTGACATCTTTCAGAATGAACACGGCGCCGACGACGGCGATGATGACGTAGAGCACATGCCCGATGTTCCCCAAAATGGGCATGAGCATGTTGGCGTAGGTATTTGCCTTGGTGGACTGGTCGCAGAGGTTCCGGTTGACCTTGTCGAAATCGCGCTTTGCGGCCTCCTCATGGCAGAACACCTTGACGACCTTCTGCCCGTTCATCATCTCCTCGATGAATCCCTCCGTCTGGGCGACGGCTCTCTGCTGGCCGAGGAAGAATCTCCCCGCGCCGCCGCCGATGACCTTGGTCACAAAGAGGATGAGCAGGACGCAGCCGAGCACGATGAGGGTCAGATAGACGCTGTACCAGATCATGATGAAGAACAAGGTCATCACCATGATGCCCGAGGTCAAGAGCTGCGGCAGCGACTGCGAGATGAGCTGGCGGAGCGTGTCGATATCGTTGGTGTAGTAGCTCATGATGTCGCCGTGGCTGTGCGTGTCGAAGTACTTGATGGGCAGCTCCTGCATGCCGTTGAACATCGCCCCGCGCATGTTCTTGAGGTAGCCCTGCGTCATGATGGCCATGAGCTGTTTGTCGACCGCGCCCGCGACGAGCGAGACGACATACAGGCTGATGAGCGTGAACATGAACACGCAGATCTCTTTTCCGTACTTCGCCCAGAAATCGATCCCCTGAATGAGCTCGGGGTGAACGACGTCCGCGGCGTCGGTCGCGATCTCCTTCGCGTACGTCAGCGCTTCCCCTACGATCGTGAAGATCCTCTGCATGAAGATGGACGGGAGCGCCGAGATGACGGCGTTAAAGACGATGAGGATGAGCACGACGACGAGCATCCTCGGATAGAAGTGATAGATGGATTTCAGGATCCGCTTGAAGGTCCCCTTGGGTGCGGCTGCACGCGGCCCGCCCTTCATTCTCATGTTAGGCATTGTCCTCACCTCCTTCTCCCTCGGCGCCCCTTGCGGAGGAGCTATCGCTCATGCCCCCTCCGTTGGAGACCTCGCTCATGCCCCCTCCATCGGAGGGGGGTAGGGGGGTGGGCTCCCCCATCTCCCCGAAGGAAGTGACGGCCTTGCCGCCCTTGTTCTGCGTCGTGTAGACTTCCGTGTAGATGGCGTTGGTGCCGAGGAGCTCCTCATGCGTGCCGACGGCGTCGATGCGGCCGTTCTCCATGATGATGATACGGTCGGCGTCCTCGACGGAAGAGGTGCGCTGCGCGATGATGATCTTGGTCGTCGAGGGGATAAAGTCGCGGAAGGCCTTGCGGATGAGGGCGTCCGTGTGCGTATCGACGGCGGAAGTCGAGTCGTCCAAGATCAATATCTTGGGTTTCTTGAGAAGGGCGCGGGCGATGCAGAGACGCTGTTTCTGTCCGCCCGAGACGTTCGTGCCGCCCTGCTCGATGTAAGTATCGTACTTTAGCGGGAAGGTCTGGATGAATTCGTCCGCCTGCGCGAGCTTGCAGGCCTCTTCCATCTCCTCGTCCGTGGCGTCGGGGTTGCCCCAGCGGAGATTGTCCTTGATGGTGCCAGAGAAGAGCACGTTCTTCTGAAGGACGACGGCGACCTGGTTGCGGAGCGATTCGAGGTCATACTCTCTCACGTCCCTTCCCCCGACCTTGACGCACCCTTCGGTCACGTCATAGAGGCGGGAAATGAGATTGACGAGGGAAGTCTTACTTGAGCCCGTGCCGCCGATGATGCCGATGGTCTCCCCCGACTTGATGTGAAGATCGATGTCCTCGAGCACGTTCTTTTCGGCCGTTGCCGAATACTTGAAGGAGACGTCGTCGAAGTCGATAGAGCCGTCCGCGACCTCGTGGATGGCATTTTCGGGAGAGTGCAGGGTAGATCCTTCCTTCAATATCTCACAGATACGCCTTGCGCTCTCGACGGACATGGCGATCATGGCGAACGTCATGGAGAACATCATGAGCGAGGTCAGGATCTGCATGCCGTAGACGACGAGCTGGGAGACCGACCAAACCGTGAGCGGCGAGCCCGTCTTTGCCAAGATCTGCGCCACGTTCGTGTTCCTGAGAATGAGATAGGAACCCAAAAAGAGCACCGTCGAGAGCACGCCGTAGAAGAAGAGCTGCATGACGGGGTTGTTCCATGCGAGGATGCGTTCTGCCTTGGTGAAGTCCTTCTGCACGTCCGTCGCGGCGGCATTGAACTTCTCCTTCTCGTAGTCCTCACGGACATAGGATTTGACGACGCGGATGCCCGAGATGTTCTCCTGCACCGATTCGTTCAAGTTATCGTACTTCTTGAACACGCGGCGGAAGAGGGGCATCGTTTTCCACATGATGAAGAAGAGGATCGCGGCGAGCGGAAGGATGACCGCAATGAAGATCCACGCGAGGCTCCCCCCCATCACAAACGCCATTACGACGGAGAATACCATCATCATGGGACTTCTTACCGCCACGCGGATGATCATCATGAAGGCCATCTGCACGTTCATGATGTCCGTCGTCATGCGGGTGACAAGGGAAGGCGTGGAGAACTTGTCGATGTTCTCAAAGGAGAATTCCTGCACTTTGTAGTAGAGATCCTGCCTGACGTTTTTGGCGAATCCGCAGGACGCTCTCGCGCAGAACGCCCCCGCCGCCGCCCCGCAGATGAGCGAAAGGATGGCCATCGCGACGAGGATGAGGGCGTATTGGCCGACGCCGAGCGTTCTCCATGTGACGCCCGCACCGCTCGCCCAGAGCCCCGCGCCGCCCTCGATGGCCTCACCGAGCAGGGTGATGGCAAAGGGAATGAGACATTCGAGAATGACTTCAAAGGTGACGAAGATGGGCGAAAGAATGGAAACGAGTTTGTACTCACGGATACATTTTGCAAGTGTTTTGAGCAAACGATCACCTCCATAAGAGAGTAAAAACGGATAAAAGGCGCAAATTCCGTCGGAATTCACGCGTCACCTATATATAGTATCATCGGAAGAAAAAAAAGTCAACTTTTGTACGCCCTCTTTTGTCTTTTCACAAAAAAAACATATTGAGCGCCCGCCTCTTCCGCTCATCCTGAGCGTCAGCGAAGGATCACCTCAAACGGGCGGAGCAAGTGATTCGAAGGCTTCACCCCTCAGGGGGGGGAGCTGTCGCGCTGTCCTTGCGCGACTGAGGAGGGGTGCTCTGAATGGGACTTCGTTCTTCGGGATCCTTCGACACGCCGCCTTCGGCGGCGGCTCAGGATGACGCGGGGGGCAGGATGACGCGCGGGTGGGCCCTCGCGCGTCCGCGGGCCGAGCAAAGAAATGTTCGAAATCATTCCCAATTCCCTGCGCGTAGCAAAATCACACTTTTGCGGAGCGCACCCTATATGGTACCCTACGGGAACCACAA
>CANREC010000053.1 GCA_947629535.1 uncultured Clostridia bacterium
GCGCTTACGCGCGGCTCGGGATGACATGGGGGACTGCGTTTGAGGGGATCCTTCGCTGACGCTCAGGATGAGCGGGGACTGCGTTTGAGGGGATCCCTCGACACGCGCTTACGCGCGGCTCGGGATGACATGGGGGACTGCGTTTGAGGGGATCCTTCGCTGACGCTCAGGATGAGCGGGGCGTCCCAATCACGTCACCCTGAGCGTAGTCGAAGGGTCACCGCAGCAATAATGTGATGGTTCGACGAAGCTCACCATGACGTGATCAGAACAGTTTCCATCACACGTTATTTTGTTTCCTTCTCTTGGCCCAAACGATCCACGAGGTCACGGTCATCGCAAGGCAGAGACCGGCGAGGATGCCCACGACGATCTCAACGGCGAGAAGGGTGATCTCCCAGGCGGGAGTGACATAGATGGATTCCGTCGTCGACGAGATGCCGTTCATGGCCACGGAATTGGCCTCCGCATAGAGCTGCCTGTGAACGGCTTCACGGAGCGCCTGCATGACAGTCGCGTTGTCCTTGTAGCCGTCGAGGGAATCGGCCTTCATGTTCGTGTACCACATCGTCTGGCCTGCGATGAGGGAAGCGGCAAAGATGGACTTGTGGTCCGCGCTGCCCTGGCAGATGTTCGAATCGCCTGCGTCGGTGAGGAAGGGCCCTTTGAAACCCCATTCGTTGCGGCTGACATTGGTGAGAAGGCCTTTATGTCCGCCCGACCACGTCGTGCCGATCCGGTTGAAGGAAGTCATGATGCCGTTGACGTCGCCGCTCGCCATCCCCGTCTCGAAGGACTTGAGATAGATCTCGCGGATGGACTGTTCGTTCGCAAATGTCATGACGCCCGTCATGCGGTTGGTCTCTTGATCGTTCAGGGCGAAGTGCTTGTCGAACACTACGATGCCCATGCTCGTGAGGCCCCTGCATTCCATGGCGTTCATGACGCCGCCGAGGAACCCGTCCTCGGACCAATACTCCCAGTTTCTCCCGCTTGCGATCGTGCGGTGGGTGTTGGCGCCGGGCCCGAATAAGCCGACTTTCTTGTGCTGCATGAGATAGGTCCCGAAGGCGTTTCCGCTCTTCTCGACGAGCTCACGGTTGAACGTGGAGGCGAGAATGGGTTCGCAAGAGAAAGCGAGGCCGTCGGAGTTCCCGACCTGACCGCAGGGTCCGTCGATGCAACTGCCGCCGGGAGCCGCGATGCTCTCCGCGCCCGCAAGTCTGGTGCGAAGGCAGGCGATCTGCTCCTCGTAGGTCATCTGGTTGAGAAGGTCCTCCCAGAGGGGATCGTCATAGGGAATGCCCATGAGCTGGACGAGGGTGAGTTTGCCGTACTTGCTCGTCACGGTGCCGTAGGTCGGCATCGTATCTGCCGCATTGGTCTCCACCTCAGGGTTGAGTGCGAGGTCCTTGCGGAGGACATCGCTGTTTGCGGAGAGGGAGACGGCCGATGCGGGCCAAGTGTTCTCCCAGTCATTGCGGGTCAGATAGACGATCTTCTGATCCTTCGTTCCCTCATAGAGGTTGATGTCCGCGTTGTCAAATTGGTTGGTGATCCTTTCCCCCGTGTACGGAGAGAGGGCATAATCGTCCACGTCGCGGGAATAGCCCGTCTTATAGACGAGGTCGGTGTTTCCTTCGCCGTCCATGCGCGCCTTCTCTTCGGCCGAAAGGCCTTTGGCCGCAAGAATGTTGTTGACGGCGTCGTGCGCATTCTTGCCCGCGGTGAGATAGTAGTCGCCCGCCTCGAGAATGTACGTCTTCTTGCCGTAACTGTCATAGCTCTTGAATTCGTATTCGGGCACGGTGATCTCCACCGTCTCCGACTTGCCCGGATCGAGGAGCGCGGTCTTGTCGAACCCGACGAGCTCGACGGCCGCTTTCTCGACCTTGTTGTCCTTATCGTATTGCGTGTAGGGTTTCTGAAGGTAGATCTGCACGACTTCCTTTCCCGCAACATTGCCCGTGTTGGTGACGGGAACGCTGACGACATAGTCTTTTCCGTCCCGCTTCACAGAGATCTTTCCATAGGAGAAGGCCGTGTAGCTCTCTCCCGAACCGAAGGGGGAGACGACTTCGTCGGAGTACTTCCATGCACTGCCCGTCGTGGAACCGTTTGCACTGCTTGCCCCGCCCTTGCCGAGCACATAGTCCTCATAGCGGGTCTCATAGTAGCGATAGCCGACGTAGATGCCTTCCTGATAGACGACGTATCTGTCGTATTTCTCTTCCTTCACGATCCCGTCTGCGTTGCTCATCGTGTGGTCGCCGAAGTTCGCCATGGCGGGAGCTGAATAGCCGCTGTACACCCATGTGTCGGTGGTCCTTCCCGAGGGATCGACTTTGCCGACGAGCAGGTCTGCGACCGAGTCGGTCGCGCGGGCTCCGCCGAAGCCGACCCAGAGGCAGGCGTCGATGTCACGGTCCTGCACGCCGTTGAGGGCGAGGGCATTTGCGCTGTTGATGAGGAGAATGATGCGCTTGACCTGTCCTGCAGATTTCAAACGGAGAAGGTTGTCCAGGATGTCCAATTCCGCATCCGTGAGCTTGAGGCCGATCATAACGTCGCCTTCTTCGCCGCTGGGGCGATTGAACGTGACGATCGCGGCATCGCCATAGGATGCGACGCTCGCGTCAAGGTTGGAGACTCTGCCGCGCGACTGGATGGTCGACCAGTTGGGCTCATTGATGTTATAAGCGGCATTGTTATAACCATATTTCGTCAAAGTCTCATAGGCTTTTGGAAGATCGGGGTTGACCGAATAGATCGTAGAGAGCGACGTGACGAGGTTCGGGGGGACCAAAGCGCCAACATGGCCGCTTCCGAGGCCCGTGTAGGTCCAATTATTGATGGCTGAACCGAACAAGCTCACCTTCGACCCCTCTGCGAGAGGCAGGGCGTTCTCTTTATTCCAAAGAAGAACGGAACCCTCGTTGTCCGTCTCTTGGACGACGTTGCGGCAGTAGGCCTGCATGGCCTCATCGTCGAAAGTTTGCTTCTCAATGCCGTTATCGTTCTTCTCAAGGACGAGTTTTCCGTTTTCGTCCTTCAATGCAAATTCAGATTTGAAGTACTGCGTATCGCTCTCCGCATTTTCTTCCTTGTTTACAAGCTGATAGCGCGTGTCGATGCCGAAATATTGGTCGACCCACGAGACGTAGTCCTGCGCGATCTGAGAGGCAACCACGATCATGATGAACAAGAACGCAAAAAATACCGTCAGCAGCGTCCATACCGAACGTTTGAACAGTTTTTTCATGCCGTTTCCCTCCTCTTCACGACCGCGTTGCGGATGTACATTGCAAGCGATACGATAAACCCGACGGCAAAGATGATGTCGACGACGAACAGGGCGGTCTGCCACCATACGTCGAACATTGTGGCGGTCGTATGCGTCTGGCCCGCAATGCTGTTGAGAACGATAAACGCGGCGATCACACCGACAGTCGCAAAGAATACGACTATCGCACAGATCCCCGCGATTATGCCCCAAGGAACTTTTCTCATAAACTCCTCCTTTCTTTTTTCCGGAGACTGCGCACATCTCCTTCTGTATGAGAAAAGTTTACAGAAAATGTTTGGATTTTTCAATTCATTCGGCCTAATCGGAAATTTTATCGGCCTATTCTGTCTTATTCGGGATAGGGATCATCAAATTCAGGATAAAGATCCTGTCCTTGGTCGTGATGGAGAGCGTCCCGCCGTACTGCCGCACGATACGCTGGATGGACTTCATGCCGAAACCGTGAAAATCATGGCTCTGTTTCGTCCGCGGCAGGCCGTTCTCGTCAAAGTCGATGTTTCCCTCGTAGCAGTTATGGACGTTCACGGAGACAAGCTCTCCGACCCTGCGCACGACGACGCCGATCGTCCTTTCGCTTGAATGTACATCCATGACGGCATTGATCGCATTGTCGAGGACGTTCCCGAAGAGCGCGTAGAGGTCCGCGTTCGCCATGAATCCGAGCGCTGTTCCGTCGGCGACGCAGGTAAGCTCGATGCCTTCCTTGGCGCACTTCAAACTCTTTTCGGTGAGAATGACGTCGAGGACCTCGTTGTCCGTTTTGACTTTGGCGTCATAGATGGAGATCGCGCCCTCGATCTCTCTGACTGCCTCGTCAGAGAGGCCCTTTCCCGCGCCGATGGCACGGATCTGATGGCGAAGATCGTGGCATTTGATGTTGATGAGGTCGATGCTCTCCTTGGAAAGATTGTACTGACGTTCCGTCTCGCTGAGAAGGGTGCGGGTGAAATCGAGCTCGCTCTCGAGCGTGCCCCGTTCGATCAGCCCGAACTGGACGTAGAGGAGAAGGAAACAGCAGATGTTCTCATAGACAGTGTGCATGAGGGTGTCGACGATGCTCTCGCTGTCGCCGTAGTAGATGATGATGCAGTTCAAAAAGATATTGACAAAGAGCGCCGCCACGACGAGAAAGAGGACGGACATCGAGCGGACCTTGAATCGTTCGTCCCGCTTGATCCGCTTGCCGAAGGTAAAATAGAGCAAAACATAGGAAATGAAGTAGGCGAACACATAGAGGAGAACGAAGAGAAGCGTCTCGAGGTTGAACTCTGAAAAATCGATCTTTGTATCGAAATACATGCCGACGATCGGGCTCTTGCCCCATTCGACCGCCGACAGAATGAAGTTCGCCATGCCGTAGGCGAAGTGTTGGGTGGTGTAGGCCGCGATCCCGCAGAAAAAGACGTTGAGCCAGCTTTCGTCGCAACAGAATTTCAGCATTGGAACGGTGAAAGCAAAGAGCAGCAGGAAGGTGAATGATGTGAAGTAAGCGTTCGGTGCGAACGCGGGGGCCAAGACGTCCACAAGAAGAAACGGGAGCGTCAGCAAGATCCCCGCGGCGACGCATGCGGTAAAACGCAGGCCGAACATCTTTCGCTTGCGCAGCGGAAAGATGTACAAAAATTCTGCCGTAAAGAGTTCCGCCATGAAGAGGATGCGATAAAGAAGGAGCGAACTCATCTCATTTCCCTCCCAGGAATACATTGAGGCTCTGTAAAAAGTCCTTTTTCTTGTTGCGGGAGATCTGCAGCGTCTCCCCGCCTACGACGACGGACATCTCCTCGATCGCCGTGACAAAGCGGAGATTGACGAGATAACAGCGGTTGCAGAGCGCAAAGGAGCTGTCGCCGAGCTGCCCGATCACGGATTTGAGCTGGTCGTACGTCTTGTAAATTCCCTCAGTCGTATGATAGATGACGCTGTGATGCGCGACCTCAACATATTTGATCTGCGAGAGAAAGAGGCGGCGCATGTTTCCCCGCTCCGAGACCCAGATCTCTTTGTCGCGGAGAGATTTGAAACGTTCCACCGCACGGTCGAGTTTGACGCAGAAACCCGTATACTGTACAGGCTTGACGATGAAATCGAGCGCATCCACTTCATATCCCTTTACGGCATACTGCGCCATGTTCGTCACAAAGATGACGATGACGCGCTTATCGATCGCGCGGAGACGTCGCACGGTCTCCATGCCGTCGAGATGCGGAAGTTCGATATCCATAAAGATGAATTCATAGTTGCCGCGAAATTCTTCAAGGAAATCCAACGGGTCGTTATAGTGCGTGACACTGAACTCGTAGTTGTGTTTCTTCCCGTATTCGCCGAGAAAGAGCTTGAGTTTTTCGGTCGCGTCGGGGTTGTCCTCGACGATGCAAACTTTCAGGATCTCATTCATGACAGTCACCTTCAAGCCCATTGTACAACGGCATATTCAATTTGTCAAGCGCGAAATTTTTCCAACGTATCGTCGCTTTACCTTTCCGTTGCCGCCAAAAAACAGTCCCTTTGCGGGCAGGGGTCCCAAAATATTGCAAAGCAAGATCATTCGAAAAAAAGGAGCCGCAGGCGTAAAATGCAAAAGCCCTTGCCGTGAGGCAAGGGCTTTTGCATTGTTCTGTGATACTGTTTCAAAATGTGGGTCAGATGGGGGAGACGCCTTCCGTCTCGCCGCCTTCCTGCGTGCAGCCGACGAGCCCCGTGATGCCCATTTCGCCCCAATCGGTGCGGAGAACGTGCAGCATCGCAAAGAAATTCCCGCTGTCGTCCTGCGTGCCGAACATCTCGAGCGTCGCTCTTTTCCCGTTGCACCAGCTGACCGACCCGCTGTTGTAGCCCGCGATCGCGCCGAAGTAGAGGTCGGTCTCGATCTGAAGTTTGCCCGCTTTATAGGTGAGGTCGCGGAGGATGCCGCCCTGCACCGTGCGCTCGAGCTCGATGGTCTGCGTGTTGCGGACGCCGACGCTGCCGCTGACGGTGCAATCGGTCACCGCCCCGTTGTTTTCGCCCACGACGCCGCCTGCCGAGAAGTTCGCGGCCGATGTGCAGAGCTCAAGATCCCAACCGCGCGAGAGATAGAAATCAAGGTCGATGGGCGTCACGTTGACGAGAACGTGCGAGAACGTGATCGAGACCGTTCCGCTGACGGTGCAGCCGTCGATCTTGCCCGTGAGGGTGTTCCTGCCGACCATGCCGCCGAGCACGCTCGAGAAGGACCCCGCGGAGGCGTTCGATCCGTTGACTTCGCGGGAGAATCTTGCGCTCAGTCTGACCGTCCCCGTAAGCGTGCAGTTGACGAGCTCGCCCGCATTCACGGCGGCGAACACGCCCGAGACCGCCTTGTCGATATCCGCGGAGATGACGGCGTTCTCGATCGTCAATTCTACGATCTTGCCCTCGTTGTAGGCAAAGAGGCCGCCGAATTGTTTTTCGGTAAGGTTTAAGTTGGTGATCTTGAAGTTGTTGCCGAACAGAATGCCGCGGAAGGGACGGTTCGCCGTGCCGATCGGCGTCCACTCGACGGCGGCGAGGTCGATGTTCTTGGAAAGCATATACACGCCGTTGAGATTTTCCGAGATCTTTTGCAGATCGGCGGGGGTGCCGATCTTGACGATCGTTTTTTCGTCGACGACAAACTCGCCGCAAACGCCGCACTTTGCCGTGCCCTGTATGATCGTGTGCCCCGTCGCGGGAATGACCCTGTCCTCGGTGTACCCGCAGAGCGTGCAGACGAGGTGGTCATTCCCATCCTCGGTGCAGGTGGGTTTTTTGGTCCCTTCCTGTCTGATGCTGAACGTGTGCGGCTCGATGGTCTGCGATCCCTCGATGACTTCGCCGCAAGTCTCGCACGTCACCCTTGCCGTATGTCCCGGCTTTGTTTCATACGTCGTCTCTTCCCCGTCGATCACGCGGCGGCAGGTAGGCTCCACCCGCTCGTCGCCCGTCTTGATGTGAGGCCGATGCCCCGTGGGTTCGAGCTTTTCCGTGAAATCGTTCCCGCAGACATTGCAGTGATAGTTGATGTAGCCCTCCTCGGTACAGGTGGCGGGCTGACTTTCCTTTTCTACGCTCTTCGTGTGGCCGTTCGCAGGTTCGGTCGCTACCTCATGCAGATGATCGCACCCCTTACGCAGGCAGCGATAATAGGTGTGCCCTTCCGTGGTGCAAGTGGGCTCTACGATCTGCGGATGGTCGTAATCGTAGTCATGCCCGAGCGGGGCGACAAAGTCGCGGACAAAGATCCTGTTACAGTCGCGGCAGACGTAGATGGTGTAGCCGAATTCCGTGCAGGTGGGCTCGACGACTGTCTTATTGTAGTCATGGTTGACCGTGATCTCCCAGTCGAGGATGGGGTCCTCGTCGAGGAGAATGATCCAGCCTTCCTCATCCCAATAGAGTTCTTCGACGAGGAATTCCTCGCTCCACATATCGCTGTAAGACTGTTCCTCGGCGAATCGGCTCTTTCCTGTGACATACTCTCCGCCGAGCTGTACGGATGCGCCTTTCAGATAGTAACATTTGAAGAGAGCGCCGCCGCTCTCGCCGACGAAGAAGTCCGCGTTTCCGCTCGTCGCCGAGACGTTGCCCGTCGAGTAGCACTTGGAAATGCTGCCCGTGGAGAGGTTTTTCCCCGCAAACCCGCCTACAACCGACTGTGCGGGCGAGGAGAGTTTTCCCGTCGCATAGCAGTTCTGTATGATGGAGCCGTTCTCCCCGACAAAGCCGCCGACCGTGTAGCCCTTGGCGGCATCGGGTTTGGGTTGCAGCACGATGTCTGTCTTGGAATAGCTGTTTCCGATCTTTGCATCGGCCGTATTCCATGCGACAAGTCCGCCGATGAGGTTTCCGTCATATCCGCACGAAACGATCTTCCCCATAGAGAAACAGGACGAAATGACGCTTTTTCCATCGTTCCAACCGACGAGTCCGCCGATTGTCATATTGTCGTATCCGGCTTGATGGGTGCCGTTGTTGTGGACAAACTCACGGTAGGATGAACTGCAACCGATTTCGGCATCCGCATAGTTGTTGAGACATTCTGCGCCGTCTGTCTGTGCGCCGATCAGCCCGCCGATCCTGTTTTCGGTCTGTTCCCTATTGTGGAAAAACCCGAAAACGCCGTCTCCGTAGGCGATCGCCTCCGATTGCAGATCGATCTTGCCCGCATAATGGCAAGTCTGAACTTTGCCGCCGCGATTATGCCCCGCGATCCCGCCCGTGAAGAAGTTTGCGATGTAATTAACGTCCCAGACCGATCGGTCGAGGTTCTTCCCGGTGGTTCGATAAGAGAAATCGACCGAGGCATTGCAGTCGGAGATCGTCCCTGTATTCGATCCCGCAATGACGCCGAAACTCGAGGTTGTCGCTTGCGCCGACGAACGGATCGCGATCGTAAAATTGATCGTGCCCGAGGCCACCGAGCACCCGCTGATCGTCCCGCGGTTCACGGCCGCGATCACGCCGAAGTTGACGTCGGTCGTGGTTTCCGCCGTCGCGTTGAAGGTGACGTCCATGAAGGTGAGGTCTCGGAGCGTCCCTTCGTTGACGCCGATAAAGCCGAAGTTGTTTCCCGCCTCGTTGCTGCTGAGTACAAAATTCTTGACCGTGAAACCCTTTCCGTCGAGGATCCCCGAAAAATTTTCGATGGGGGAGAGAGTTTCACCCCTCAGATTGATGTCGTTCGACAGGGTGTATGCCGCCGTCGGGTCGTCGGCGATCGCGAGGAGACCCGCCTTGTCGGAGATCGTGATGCTCTTGAGCCACTTGGCGTACAGCGTCGTGTCCGCCTTGATCGCGCCGCCCGTGTACGGCTCTGTAAATTCGCCGTTGAGATACCACCCTTCAAACGCATAGTTCTTGGGATGCGTGGGCGTGGGAGGGACAAAGGTGTCGCCGTAGGTATATGTCTGCGGAGCGATGTCGTTCCCGTCGCCCATTTCAAAGGTGACGGTGACGGGATAGTCGGGCAGCTCGCCGCACCGCGTGCACCGCTCGGTCTCGGGAGAGTAGTCATGCCCGAGCGCGGGAATGACGCCCCCGGGAAGAGACTTGCCGCACGCTTTGCAGACCTTCGTCGGTTCGATCCCTGTCTCGGTGCAGGTGGCGGGAGTGCCGTCGTCGAGGTCATTGTAATTATGGCCCGTCGCCGGGGTGACCCATTCCTTCTCGATATTGCAGCGGATGCAGCGGCCATATGTCATGCCATCGCTCTCGCATGTGGCGGGGATAGGCTCGCGGTCCGGGTCGCCGTGATATTCGTGCCCGAGTGCAGGGACGGTGTCCCTGTATGTTTCTCCGCACTCCGTGCAAACGTATAGCCCCATCCCGCTCTCCGTACAGGTGGGGGAGTCGGGCTCTGTCCATTCCTGATTCAGAAGACTTCCCTTGTGATGATGCTCGCCATCTTCCGTCTCAAAAAAGCAGGCCGAAAGTCCGCCTACCGCCGCGACGGCGAAGGCGATGATGAGTGCCGACCGCAAGATCTTATGTTTCATGATTTTACCCCCGATCTTTCTTTGGATCTTCGCTTGAAATAATTTATTTTAGGATCTTAACACCATTATATCATACGAAGCGCAAAAAAGCGCTAAAATTTGCTTTTTTTCACAAAAAATTTTTTATAAATTTTTGGAAAAAGGGCCGACGTTCAAAGTAAATTACCTTTACTTTTTTGACTTTGCATAGGCAACGTCGTCGAACGGTTTCGAAATGTCGAGGTCCTTCAAAAAGTCGTTGTCGAACACCTTCATGTCGTCGAGCGCCCGTATATCAAAGCCGTTCTGATAGCAGAGGTAGACCTCTCCGAACCTGTTTATTTTAAGACGGGTCCTGCCCTCATTGGGCGCAAACGAGAGGATCCCGCGATCGCCCTCATGCGCCTTCATATTGTAAAGAAACTCAACATTTCCCGTGAACATAGCCGCGATGAATTTCGGATTTTGATAGCGGAAAGTTTCTTCGATCGCTTCTTTTGCCTCAATGCTGATCGCCACATTGCTTGTCTGCGCTATGGTGGTAAAGGGATTCGAGACCGTCTCGCTCCGCCCGTTGATATAGGGGCCCGCAATATAGACGGTACAGTCTATGGGGTCTTTTATGGATTCAAAGACGATGTCGTCGCCTTCCATATAAATTTTTGCGTAGATCATATTTTTACGACATTATGATTTTTTTGACTTTGCATAGGCAACTTCGTCGAACGGTTCCGAGATGTCAAGGTCCTTCAAAAAGTCGTTGTCGAACACCTTCATGTCGTCGAGCGCCCGTATGTCAAAGCCGTTTTGATAGCAGAGCCGGATCTCTCCGAACCTGTTTAATCTCAGGCGGGTCCTGCCCTCATTGGGCGCAAACGAGAGGATCCCGCGATCGCCCTCACGCGCCCTCATATTGTAACAGAATTTCAGGACCCCCGTGAGCATGGACGCGATGAATTTCGGATTTTGATAGCTGACCGCCTTTTTGAGCGCGTCTTTTGCCTCACTGCTGATCGCCACATTGCTTGTCTGCGAAATGGTGGTGAAGGGATCGTCGATCAATTCGTCGATTTCATTGATATAGGGACCCGCAATGTAGACACTATATGCCACTTTCTCTTTTACCGATTCGAAGATAATGTCGTCGCCGTCCAAAAAAATTTTTGCGTAGATCATATTTTACGAGCCTCTGTTTTTGTTGATATTATACAACATATCCCTATGAAAGTAAAGCTGTTTTAATGAAAATAGTATAAACCGCCCTCCTTTCGCAATTGCATAAATGGGCGGCTTTCGTTAAAAGCAAAGAAGTTGCCCTTTTGGACAACTTCTTGCGAAATGCGCCTTGCGGCGACATGGTGCACCAACCTCAACCTAATTCGAACCATTACTAGGGCTCCCAAAAAATATTGCAGAGCAAGATTTTTTGGGAAAAGGAGACGCAGGCGTAAAATGCAAAGAAGTTGCCCTT
>CANREC010000054.1 GCA_947629535.1 uncultured Clostridia bacterium
TGCCTTGCGCTCTTTCCCTCGAAAAAATCCTCAGAATATCTTCCCGCTTTTTACTTGACTTTTATTTGCAGGTCTTTTATAAAAATTTTTATTGACTTATAGCCGATTTTTGAGAGTCGGACCCGTCGGATCCCCTCTTCTTCTTGCTGCCCGAGCGAAGGCGGCGGTCGGTCTTTCTCGCAAGCAGCATGCCGAGTTCTTGGATGACCTGCACGATAAGGACGATGAGCGCGACGCACAGCCAGATGACGTCTTCGGCATTGGAGGGCCGCGCCTGTGTGACGGCGATGGCGCCGAGTCCCCCGCCCGCGATCGTGCCTGCCATGGCCGAATAGCCGAGCACCGTCACGGTGGAGATGACGGCTCCCACGATGAGCGAGGGTCTTGCCTCGGGCAGATAGACCTTCCAAATGATGGCGAAAGTCCCCGCCCCCATCGAACGGGCGGCCTCGATGACGCCGCTGTCCACCTCTTTGAGGGAACTTTCGACCATCCGCGCGACATAGGGCGCGGCGGCGACGATGAGCATGAAGATCATGGCCCCGTTGCCGATGCTCGTCCCAACGATGGCCCGCGAGACGGGTATGAGCGCGACGATGAGAATGATGAACGGGATGCTCCGCAGAATATTGACGAGAAACCCGACGATGCGGTTGAGCCACGGCATGGGCCTCAGCCCGTCCTTGTCCGTGACGCGCAGGAGCACCCCGACGGGAACTCCGATGAGATAGGCCGCCGCCGTGGAGACGACGGTCATGTAGAGTGTTTCGAGCACGCCGAGGAGAAATCCCTCCGCGCCGAGTTGCATGAAGAGACGGCTCATACTTCCTCCTTAAACGAAACCTGATGTTGTTCCAAAAAGCGTCTGACTGTCTCCTCCCCGCCCTGCGGGAGGGAGATCACCATGTGCCCGTAGGTCTTGCCGTCGATGCGCTTGGTGTCGGCGTAGAGAATGTCGACGGCCACCCCGCATTCGATGGCGAGCTTGGAAATGATCGGGCTGTCGGCCGTCTCTCCGCGGAACACGAGGCGCAGTTTTTTGCCCCCGCCGCCCTCTGCGGAGCGGATGAGTTCGGGAATGATGAGCTGTTTTGCGATCTCCGACTGCGGGAAGGAGAACACGTCGCTCACAGCGCCCTCTTCGACGATTTTACTGCTGTCGAGCACGGCGACGCGGTCGCAGACGCGCTCCACCACCCGCATCTCATGGGTGATGACGACGATCGTGACGCCGAGCTCGCGGTTGATGCGGCGGAGCAGTTGCAGAATAGTGTCCGTCGTCGCGGGATCGAGGGCGCTCGTCGCCTCGTCGCAGAGCAAGTATTTGGGGTTCAACGCAAGCGCCCGCGCGATGGCGATGCGCTGTTTCTGCCCGCCTGAAAGCTGAGAGGGGTAGCTCTTGGCCTTCTCCGTGAGCCCGACGAGTTCCAAGAGCTCCTTCGCCCGCGCCTCTGCCGCCCGCCGCTTGACCCCCGCGATCTCGAGCGGGAAGCGGATGTTGCCCTCCGCCGTGCGCTGTTCGAGGAGATTGAAGCTCTGAAAGATCATGCCGACGTTGCGACGGATGACGTGGAGACGCTTTTTCCCGATGGCGGTGAGTTCTTCGCCGTCGATGCACACTTGCCCATACGTGGGGCGCTCGAGAAGGTTGATGCAGCGCACGAGCGTGCTCTTCCCCGCCCCCGACAGTCCGATGATGCCGAAAACTTCACCGTCCCTTACGGTCAGCGACACGTCGTCGAGCGCGAGCGTCGTGCCTTCCTTGGAGACGTATTCCTTTGTGATGTGTCTGAGTTCTATCATGTCTTGCTCCTTGTTGAATTCTAAAAAAGTTCTGCGGAAAAGAAAAAGCCCGCGGTGGGATCCGCGGGCACGCCTTGGGGCAGATTGCAGTCACGGCAAACCGCCCGTCGGGAAGAGCCCGCGGGTACGCATCTGCATCATGACGGCCGTGAAAAGTTTGTTCATGGTTTTCTCCTTGGAAACGCTTGCGATGAAGTCATTCGGAATAAAAAAACTGCCCGCGCACTCTTGTACGGGCAGGACATTTGACTTATTGCCGAATTTTTAACGCACGGCAACAAGCCCCAACATCTCTGCCCGGGCTCCGCACATGCGCATCATGTTGTTTTCGATCGGGAAATTCATCTCTTTCGCCTCCAACGCACCCATCTTAGCACGCCTTACTCCCTCTTGTCAAGCTTTTTTCCGCCCCGAATTTTGAATTTTCCTCTCCGCCCCGCGGGAAGGCTCTACACTTTTGCGAGGTAGGCCTCTCTGCCGCCTTCTTCGACGGAGTGGGCGATGTAGGTGATGTGGTCGGCCGCACGTTCCAGATTCCCGACGAGATTGATGAAGATGCCCGAGTTGTTCGGGTCGCACTTGCCCTCGTTGAGCCTGTCGATGTGCGTGGAGATGAGTTCCTTTCTGTCCGCGTCGACCTCATTCTCCAAAGCGTCGAGTTTGGGCAGCAAGCCCGTGTCCTTCTTGAGGAAGATCTCAAGCGAGAGCGTATACAGACGTTGGATCTTCGCATACATGGCGCGGAGCATCTCCAAAAATTCATCGGAGAACACGAGCCCGTCCTCGGCATAGTGCCGTGTGTATTTGGTGACGTTGTCGGCAAGTTCGCCGACGCGCATGATGTCGTTGAGAACATAGTGAAGGTCGGAGACCGTCTTTTCATCCTCGAGCGCCGCCGACTGCGCCGTGAGCTTGACGAGGTAGGAAACGCCCTTGCGGTTGGCCGCCGCGAGCTCTGCATTGCGCCGCACGATCTCCTCGGCGACGGAGACGTCCTTTTTGAGAAAGGCGTCGAAGGACTTATCGAGCTCGGCCATCGCATAGGAGAACACTTTGCCCGTCTCCTCATACATATACCCGAGCGCGACGGAAGGGGAACGCAGCAGGCGGTCGTCCAGTTCGCCGTAGAGCTCTCCGTGCGGGAGGGGAGCGCCGTCCGCAGCTCTTTCGCGGACGAGATGTTCCGCGATCCACACGAATCCCTTGACAAAGGGCAAAAACAGCAGGGTATTGACGGTGTTGAAGAGGGTATGGAAGAGGGCGATCTGCATCCCGGGGGCCATGTCGACGCCGCCGACTTCCATGGAACCCGTCGGGATGACGCCGCTGAGGACGGTGTCCGCAAAGCCCGTCCAGAATACGAGGACGATCATGAAGATGGCCGCGCCGAAGAGGTTGAAGAGGAAGTGGATGAGCGCCGCCCGCTTGGCATTGGGGCTCGCCCCGAGCGAGGAGATGAGCGCCGTAACGCAGGTGCCGATGTTGGACCCGATGATGATGTAGAGCGCCGCATTCCCGCCATTGCCGATCGTCAGCCCCGTCGAGACCATCGTCAGAATGATTGCATTGACGGCCGTCGAGGATTGCACGAGCGCCGTGATCGCGATGCCGATGAAGAGGAGCAGGAAGGGATCCTTGATGACATGCAGGACGTTGGAGACGGAAAGATAAGCGTCGCTGCCCTTTTCAAAGGTGAGCGCGCCCGACATGAACTTGAGCCCGACGAAGATGATGCCGAAGGCCGCGATGACCGAGCCGAGCGTCACGACGCGTTCCTTTTTGGAAAACATCGTCATGAGCACGCCGATCGCCGCAAGGATGAAAAAGACGACGGTGATGTCCGAACCGCCGAGGGCGATGACCCAGGCGTTCAGCGTCGTGCCGATGTTCGCGCCCATGATGATGGCCGTCGCCTGAAAGAGCGTCATGATGCCCGCATTGACGAGACCGACGACCATGACCGTCGTAAAGGCCGAGCTCTGCCCGAGTACGGTGACCGCCGCGCCGATCCCCACGCCCGCAAAGCGGCTGTTCGCCGTCTTGTTGAGCATTTTTTTGAGTTTTCCGTGCGCAAGCTTTGTCATGTTCTCGGAGAGCATTTTCATGCCGACGAGGAAGGTCCCCATCCCTCCGAGGATCTGCAAAATGATTTTTACGATGTCCCACGTTCCCATAGAAGATCAGCTTGTCCTTTTCGTGATGTCCAACGTTTCCATTATAGCGATCATACCCTCTCTTTGTCCCACATTTTTCACAAAATTGAAAAAATAATTTCCCGCCCGCATGCGTTCCGCGTGCAGATCTTCGGCCGCACTATACAGGATCGCACCGAAGGCGGTTTTGTCCTCGAATTTACTTTACAAATATTTCCTTTTTTATTATAATAGAAACATGATTCGCATTGCCGACGGATGGAAGGAGTATTCCGTGATCGCCACGGGAGACGGTTATAAACTGGAAAGGTGGGGGGAGATCACCCTTCTCCGCCCCGACCCGCAGGTCATCTGGCAGGGGAAGGACCTCTTCTCGATGGACTATGACGCCGTCTACCGCCGCAGCGACAAGGGCGGCGGCGCATGGGAATACCGCCGTCCCATTCCCGCAGAGTGGACGGTCGGCTACCGTGACCTCACCTTCAAGATAAAGCCCATGGGATTCAAGCACACGGGGCTCTTTCCCGAACAGGCCTACCACTGGGAAAAGACGGGCGCCCTCGTCAGGGACGCTGTCCGCAAGGGAAGAAGGCCGAAGATCCTCAATCTCTTTGCCTATACGGGCGGGGCGACCGTCGCTCTCGCCAAGGCGGGGGCCGAAGTCACCCATGTCGACGCCGCCAAGGGCATGGTCGAGCGGGCGGGGGAGAACGCGCGGCTCTCGGGCATACAGACGGGCATCCGTTACATCGTGGACGATTGCAAGAAGTTCGTCCTCCGCGAGCTCAGGCGGGGCAACCGCTACGACGGTATCGTCATGGATCCGCCCTCCTACGGCAGAGGCCCGGGCGGAGAGATGTGGAAGATCGAGACCGAACTGTTTCCCTTCGTCAAGCTCTGCGCGGGGCTGCTCTCGGACGATCCCATCTTCTTCCTCATCAATTCTTATACGACGGGACTGCAACCCGCGGTCCTTGAAAATATTTTGCGGCTTACGGTCGGACAAGGAAACATCGAAGCGTACGAGGTGGGACTGCCCACCGGGGAGGGGATCTCCCTTCCCTGCGGCGCGGGAGGCATTTACATTCATGGCTGAGATCACGGAAAACATCATCTTCGAGGACAATCACATCCTCGTTGTGCTGAAGGAGCAAAACCTCGCGTGCTGCCCCGACGACAGCAAGGACGAGAACCTTCTCGACGGCTTAAAGGACTACCTCAAGGTCAAATACGGCAAGCCCGGCAACGTCTATTTGGGCCTCGTGCACCGTCTCGATCGGCCCACGGGCGGCGTCATGGTGTACGCCAAGACGTCGAAGGCCGCGGCCCGTCTCTCCGAACAGATGAAAACGGGGGATTTCGAGAAGAAATATCTCGCCGTGCTCTGCGGCGCCCTCGACCCCGCGGAAGGGAAACTGGAGGGCTGGCTGAAGAAGAATGCCGTCAACAATATGGTCTACCTCTGCCCGCAGGGCACAGACGGGGCCAAATATGCCCTTCTCGACTATCGGACGCTTTCCACGTTCGGCAAATATTCCCTCGCGGAGATCAAACTGCACACGGGGCGGAGCCACCAGATCCGCGTCCAGACGGCGGGCGCGGGGCATCCCGTGTTCGGGGACATGCGTTACGGCGGGGAACTTGCGCAGAAGGGCAAGCTTGCGCTCTGGGCCTATTCGCTCGCCTTTACCCATCCCGTCACCAAGGAGAGAATGCGTTTCGTCGCCTTCCCGCCCGAGAATACGCCGTGGAAGGAATTTGAGATCGGCCGCCTCAAGCTCGTGTGACGGATGTGGAAATTCTGCGAAATTTTTAATTTCTTGTAAGATAGAGGCAAATACCGCTTGACGGACGGGGAATTTTATTGTAAAATAGACAGAGATGATTGGGCGGAATATCCGCGTGGAGCAAATTATCATGAGTAAGACAAAATCGCGTAAAATAACAATCATTGCATTCTTTGCCCTGCTGGCAATTCTGATCGGCTTGGCGGTCGGAGCGCTGACGCCCACGGTTTCGGCGGGCGCCGTGACCGTACGCCCTTCGTCTATCTTTTGGGCGATGACGGGCGGCGAAGTGAGCGCCTATTCCGAGAAGAAGGAGGATGCCGAAGGGGAGAAACCGTTCGGCTACGTCGCGCTCGTTCTGGCAGGCAACGGCCGCAAGGAAGGCACCGTCGAATATCATAAGGACCTCGCGCTCAAGTGGTATCTTCCCGTTGACGAGAAACCCGCAAAGGACGAGGACTCCGCGGACGAACCCGTGATCGACCGTTCGGCCCATCTTCAATATTTCTCGATGAAGTTCTCCTTCCCGCAGATAAATTTCGATACCTTCACCATCACCTTCTCGGGCACCGAAGAGAACGTCACCAAGGAAGCAAAGTCCACCAACGAGCTCATCTTCAAGAAGGACGGCGACTCGGTCTATGCCTACCTCAAGGACTCCAAACTTCAGGAAGAGTACAAGGATAAGGATGGGGACGCGGACTATTCGCCCGTCGGGACCGAACGCGTCACCGTCACTGCCGCACAGGATATCGAACTTGCCATCACCGAAGAGAACTGCAATGCGGGAGAGTTCGCGCTCACGCTGAACGGGGCTCCTCTCGGCGCCACCCATTCCAAGCTCACCAACGTCGGCGGATATTTCATGGAATACCGCACGTCGAGCACGGCCAACGTGCCCCTCACGTTCAAGGCGACCATGCCCGAGAACGCGACCGCTCCCCAAAAAGTGCTCATGAAGGAGCTCAACGGGCAGACCCTCACGGTCACGGGCGGCAGCGCTGAGCTCGAAAACGGCGCCACCAAGGTCGAATCGGACGGCACCGTTCTCTACAACGGCGGCTCCGTCGAGGACAATGCGCCCCCCGCGCTCGTCATCAGCCAAAAGGTCTATGCCTTCACGCTCGGCCAGAGATACAACCTCGACTATGAAGTCATGGACGTCTGCGACGACAGCCTCTCCGTCTCCCGCTACTACTACATGGCCAAGAAGGATGCAGACGGGCAGTACGTCAAGCCCAACCTCACCGAGCAGACGAGCAAGGATGACGGCTACCAGACCCTTTCGACGACCAACTACTTCCTTCCCAGACAAGAGAACGACGGAGAAGAGGTCGAATACGTCTCCATCCGCTTTACCGTCGACGACGGCAGGGACGGGGCGTCGAGCAAGCTCTACTACTATCTGACATGGTATGCGGCGGACAACGCCGTGGAGAAACTCGCGGAAGGCACCGACAATGAATTCGAGTACATCCGCATCGACAGAGAGAAGGGCGCTCCCTACTACAAGATGATCAAGCCGACCGAGGAACTGAACACGGACGGCAGCGTGAAGTCGAGAGAGAACGTCAAGGCGGAAAACTATGACGCGCTCGTCAAAGCCTATCAGGAACAGCTTGACACGGCGGCGGAAAAGGCCTCCGCAGGCGACGGAGCATACTTCTACCTTCCCTCGCTCAGAGACCTCATCACGAGCGACTTTGCCGATTACCGCAATCTGAGATTCAGCATCTACTACTATAAACCGGGCGTAGCGGAGGGCAGTTCCGCCTCTTCCGAGACGAGCCTCAGATACAACAACCTTCGGTTTGAGATCGAGGAACCCGGGACGTACAAGTTCCGCATCATGGCCTCCGACGCGTCGGGCAATGCGATGGAGATGTATGTGAAGGAAGGGGACAGCGCAGAGGACACCGCCCTCACGGCCGTTTCCTCGTCCAACATCTGGGACATCGACGAGATCCCCGACTTCACGATCGACGTCGGCTACACGGGCGCCGTCATCGAGCCCATGGAGGATCAGGCCATCGGCTACCGCGGAACGTCCTATTCCATCTCGAGCTTTGACATCGTCGCCTACGGCAGCAGCAAGAAGGAGTACACCCTGTACTACATGGACGAGGCCAAGATCAGAGAGAAGGATCTCGACGTTCCCACCATCGACGAGCTCGTCGAGGATGCGGGCAAGTTCTTGAACGACGAGAGATACAACGGCGAGGACGATCCCTGTTTCATCAAGATCAACAAGTACAATTCCGACGTCACGGCAGAGGACGAGGAAGCCTGGAACAGGACGGACAATGCCTATGATTGGAACCCCGGCGATACGCCCGGCTCCTTCACCCCCCAGAAGAGCGGCTACTACGTCGTGATGCTCACGCTGACAGACTCCTATCTTGCGAATACCCAGAAATTTGCCTATCAGGCCATCGATATCCGCAACCCCGTCGACATCACGCCCGGCCAGATCGATTGGCTGAGGAACAACGTGACTTCCGTCGTGCTCTTCGCGATCTCCGCAGTGCTCGCTGTCGCCATCGTCGTGCTCTTCGTGGTCAAGCCCTCCGAAAAGAACGTCGAGGACGTCGATCTTGAAAAGCTCAAGGGCAAAAAGAAGGACAAATAATTTCATCTGACCTGTGCCGCCGACCATAGTCGGCGGCATTTTTGTTGCCCTCGCCGTCCTTTTAGGAGAAGTGGCCGAACATCGTGAGGGGAAAGGGGTTTATCCCTCATTCCGCCCCGCGTCATCCGCTCATCCTGAGGGTGAAACCCGAAAGATCCCGCTCTCTTACTGTCATCTCGAGCGTAGTCGAGGGATCGCTGCTTTCCTACTGTCATCTCGAGCGTAGTCGAGGGATCCCGCTCTCTTACTGTCATCCCGAGCGTAGTCGAGGGATCTTCGCCGCAATAGAGATTTCTCGACTTCGCCTTTCGGCTCCGCTCGAAATGACAAAAAACATACGAAACTCTGTAGGTTTACGAGATCCGCTCGCCTTCGGCCCGCGAAGAATGAGCGGACGGCGATGTATGATCCTCTCCATATCGCTCAAACTGTTTGCAGGAGGGAAGATATGGTCATAGCAAACATTATCTCTTATATCCTTGTGCTCACGGGTGCGCTGAATTGGGGGCTCTTCGGGATCTTCAATTTCAATCTCGTGTCTGCGATCTTTCAGGGTCCGAGGGCGATCGGCTCTATCATCGTCTATTCGCTGATCGCTGCCGCGGCGCTCTGGCTCATCATCTCGCCGATCATCACGAACGGCGCGCTGAAATTGCAGGGAAACAGGGAAGTACACGAGACGAACCGCACCTGATCGTGCGGCGGCCGTGCGGACGGGCATATTTGATGTCCCGCCCGCATTTTTTATTATGGTATGACTGTATGTGACTTAAAGCGGGGAGAAAGGGCGGTCGTCCTGTCCGTATCGGCAGAGAGGGCGCTCCGTGAACGGCTCAACATCTTGGGGATCTACGCGGGCGCAAGGATCAAACTTTTAAGGATCTCCTTTTTTCATAAGACCTTTCTCCTTTCGACGGTGAGCGGCAGGGCCGCGCTCGGAAGGAGCGTCGCCGCGGGGGTGAAGGTATGCGGCGTATGAAACTTCTCCTCGTCGGCAATCCGAACGCGGGCAAGAGCACTCTCTTCAACCGCCTTACAGGGGGTCACGCCAAGGTGGGGAACTGGCACGGCGTGACTGTCGGCGTGCTCGAAAAAGAGGGGAAGATCGGCGGAAAAAGATATACCGTCTGCGATCTCCCCGGGATCTACTCGCTCGACAGTCTGAGCATGGAAGAGAAGGTCTCCCGCGACTACATACAGGCCGAGAAGGACGCGGCGGTCCTCTTTGTCGCCGAATGCGCGGGGCTGTATCGGGCGCTCCCGCTCTTTTTCTCGGTCACGAAGGGCAGAAAAGCCGTGCTCATCCTCACCAAGGGGCGGGCGTTCCGCCGCGGCGGCGGCTTTGCGGACGGAAAGGGTCTCGCGGCCTGTTTGGGCGTGCCCGTCCTCTTCGCCGAGGACAGGGATCTCAAGGAAAAGCTCCATGACGCACTGCAACGTTCGCCCTCACCGCCGAAGTCCGTCTCGGAGCTGCCCGCAAACCTCTACCGCCCCCCGCGCGACGACCTCTCACGGGCGGACAAAATCTTTTTGAACGGTTTCTTCTGCGTGCCGCTCTTCGCGCTCGCGATGCTCCTCATCTTTTTTCTGACCTTCGCGCCCGGTCTTGCGGGGGATGTGATGAAAACGGCCGTCGAGGACTTCTTTGGGCGTCTTGCCATGGGCGCCGCATGGATCCCTTCGCCCGTCGTCCGCTCCCTCGTCGCGGACGGCATTCTGAAAAGCCTCGGGAGCGTGCTCTGCTTTCTCCCGCAGATCGGCATGCTCTATCTCTTTCTCATTTGTTTTGAGGAGAGCGGCCTTCTGAGCCGTCTCGCCTACCTCACGGACGGTTTCTTTTCCAAGGTCGGCCTCAACGGAAGGGCGGTCTTTTCCCTTCTCATGGGATTCGGCTGTACGGCGGCGGCCGTCATGACGACGCGCGGCCTCGACGACAAAAAATTGCAGAGACGGGCGATCCTGTGCCTTCCCTACATTCCGTGCAGTGCGAAACTTCCCGTTTTTCTGACGCTCGCCTCGTCCTGTTTTGCGGACCCTTTTCCCGCCGTCGTGGCGCTGTATGTCCTCGGCGTCCTTCTCTCCTTCGCCGCGGCGCGGCTCTTGCGGGGGAAACAGCCGCCCTTTTTGATGGAGCTTGCGCCCCTTCAGCTCCCGAACCCGCTTTTTGTTTTCAAAAGCTTGCTCTTTCAGCTCAAACAGTTTATAATAAAGACGGCGACGGTGATCCTTGCCTTTCTCCTCGTATCGTGGTGGCTGTCATCCTTTGATTTCTCCCTTCATCCCGCCGCTGTGGACCGAAGCATGCTCGCCGTCCTGTGCGGCGGCCTCAAATGGCTGTTTGCGCCTGCGGGCATGGGGGACTGGCGCATCGCATATGCGG
>CANREC010000055.1 GCA_947629535.1 uncultured Clostridia bacterium
AACCTACGGACTTCGTTTAGGGGATCCTTCGACACGCCGCCTTTGGCGGCGGCTCAGGATGACGCGCGGGGCGCGGGTCCGCCCTTGCCTTGCCCACCCCTTGAGGGGTGGGTGTCAAGCGTAGCGAGACGGAAGAGGTGTCGTTCTGATAATGCCCCTCATCCGTCACGGCTGCGCCGTGCCACCTTCCCCCACCCGATGGTGGGGTGAAGGCTTTTATGCTCATTCTGAGCGGATGAACATGCTCCATAAAAAACGTCCGCGGCGAAGAGCTGCCGCGGACGGGTAAACCGTTCGAAATGACTTTATTGGGGGAAAGACATGATTCTTTGCGATTTACCTGCTTCTGCCCTTTTTCGACAGAAGGTACCTCTATTATAATCGTATAATATACGATTGTCAAGCAAAAAATCGTATGTTGTGCGATATTTTTTTTGAAAAAAGAAAATTTTTGCTCTGAAGGGGGAAATTATGGAGCTTAAGGACATTCAGCGGCGGCTCAGAGAGTGCGTCGCGGGGAGCGGGATCCCGCAGAAGGAGATCGCAAAGCAGATCGGCGTCTCGGCGCAGACGGTCTCGAAGTACATGAAAAAGGACGTTTTTCCTGCGCTTGACACCTTTGCCAAGCTGTGCGCCTGTCTCGACGTGAAGTCGGACTACATCCTCGGCATCGCGGAGTACTGAAACAGGGTCTTTTGCGGGGCTGAAAACTTCGGAAAAATTTTTGGCAAAAATTTTTTCCAAATCTATTGACAAATCGGAAATCTATGCTATACTAAAGCCAGAAAGAGAAAATAAGTAACAAAAATTGTAAAAATCTTTCATGAAAGATGTGCGGGCGGAAAAGCTCGCACCCCACAGGGAAACCGATGAGGGAAGGCAAGGTTTCCAAAAAAATTCATATCGGGAGGTACAACGATATGACCACACTCCACGGATGGGGAACGACCCAATAAAGGAGGAACAGACCAATGTACCAGTATATGATAAGGGCGGAAAATCGACTTTGACGTGAGCGCGGCGACTGAAATGCCGCAAGGGCAAAGGCCCAAATGAGAGAAAGTCGGAACGGCCCGAAAGGGCAACGCCCGACAACTGAATGAGAAGATGGAAGCCCCCGTGCGGTTGCGCGGGGGCGTATCTTTGTTTTCGGACGTCTCGGCGGCCTTTGGCAAGTCGGCCCCCTCGGGGGGCAAGACGGACACCTCGGCGTCCCCGCGTCATCCTGCCCCTCCCCCCGCGTCATCCTGAGCCGTTATCTCGCCCTCCCCCGTTGAAGGGGGAGGGGTAGGGGAGGGGGTTGCCATCAAACACAGTCCGTTGCCCCCGCGTCATGTTGAGCGTAGCGAAACATCCCGAAGAACGCAGTCCGACATCGACCGTCGGGATCCTTCGCTGACGCTCTGAATGAGCGCGAAAGGCCCACCCCGCAGGATTGGCCTCGGCCCTCGGAATGAACGGGCGGTCAAACTCTGTTCTTTCGACAATATGTGGCTTTTTCTCCGCCGAAATCATAGGCGGTTTCTTTTATAATCGAAAAAAAAGAGGAGTGCCCGATGAAACGCATCCGTCCCGATCTTTCGTGGAAAACCTGTCTCAAATACCTTCTCCCCCTGCCCGTCATGGTCCTGATGAACATGGCCCTGCCGATGAAGGAGCCCGTCTCCTTCTCCCTCTTCTTTGCCCTGCTCTCCTGCGGGCTCGACCCCTTTGTGCTCTCGGCCGAATACGTCGCCGCGTCGGCCGCCGCCCTCTCCTTCGAGGCCTCTCTCTCCTGTCTCCTGCAGGCGGCCTTTCTGTGTCTGTGTTTCGCCCTCGCCTTTCGCATGCGGAAAGCGCCCAAGTGGACCAAATATCTCTTCCTCGCCGCCGCCCAGCTGCCCTTCATCTTTCTCTATCCCCATGCGGGATACGGGCTCTTCCCCATTCCCGTCATCTGGCAGAAAGTCCTTCTCGCCCTCTTCATGGCGCTCCTCTCCCTTCTCTTCGAAGGCGCCATGCGGGCGCTGCTCTTCCGCGCCTTCCGCTGCCGTCTTGTGGCCTCGGAACTGAGCGAGATCGTCCTTCTGTGGTTCTTTACGGGACTGGGGCTCTACCGTCTTGCGGGGCTCGTCCCGTTCTGCGCCGTCACCATGCTGCTTTTGCTCGGCGCAGCGATCCTTCTGAAAAACGCCGCCGCCGTCCCCTTTGCGCTCGCCCTCTCCGCGCCCCTGTGCGCCGCCGTGATGAGCGCCGTCCCCGCCGCCGAATACGCCCTTCTCGCCTGCGTCGGGCTCCTCTTCGCACCCTATGGCACTCTCGCCGCGGCGACCGCCTTCTTCCTCGGCTTTCTCGGCGTACAGTACTTCGAGGGGCTCTTTGCGCAGAGCGCTCTCACCGTCTCCCTCACCCTGTGCGCCTGTTTCGTGCCCGCGGCGATCCTATGCTGTCTGCCCGAGCGCACCGTCAAGAAACTCCGCCGCACCCTGCTCTTTTATCGGGAGCGGGCCCTTCCGCGCATCGCGATCAACCGCAACAGGCGGGCCGTCGGCGAACAGCTCTACGAGGTCTCTTCCCTCTTCCGCGAGATCGAGACGGCCTTCACCGCCGACGGGGGAAGGGCGCAGGGCGTGCACTTCAAGGAAAAACTCATCGCCTGCCTGTGCGCTTCCTGTCCGAACCGCAGAAAGTGCCGCGAGAACGGCCTGTATGAGAGTTTCGACAAGCTCATCGCCGTCGGAAAGGCCAAGGGGAAGGTCAACCTCATCGACCTGCCGCAGGAACTCTCCGTCTCCTGCCGCAATTCCGCGGGGCTCCTCTTTGCCCTCAACAAGCTCCTCGAGGAATACAAGCGCATGGAACAGGAGCTCGAGGCGGCCAAGGCGGGCAGAAAGCTCCTCGCCGAACAGGCGCACGGCGTCAGCGAAATTTTGAAGGACATCGCGCTTGAGCAGAGCGAGGAGTTTGCCTTCTCGGAGGAAGAGCGCATCCTTTCAAACGCCCTCTCGGCGGCGGGAATGCTGAGCTCGGAGATCTTCCTCTACGGCGAAGGGACGCTCTTCACGGCCTCGATGACGCTGCGGGAGAACACCGACCCAAAAAAACTCTGCCGCGTCGCCTCGCACGCGCTCGGGGTCCCGCTCTCCCTCTCCGAGAAGATCCCCCTCACTTCCGACCGCGCCTGCTACATTCTGCGGAGAAAGCCCGACTATGACGCCGCCTTCGGCATCGCCGCCTGCCCCAAATCGGGGGAAACGGCGAGCGGGGACACCCATTCCGTGCTCAAGATCGACGAGCGGCGTTTCCTCGTCGCCCTGTCGGACGGCATGGGGAGCGGAGAGGGCGCGCGGGCGGTCTCGGACAGGACGCTCTCCCTGCTCGAGAGCTGCTACAAGGCAAAGATGCCCTCGGGCACCGTCCTCTCCACCGTCAACCGCCTCATCGCGCTCTCGGGGGAAGAGACCTTCTCCTGCCTCGACGTCGCCTCGGTGGACCTCGACACGGGGGACGCGGACATCGTCAAGATCGGCTCGCCCATGGGATTTTTGCTCTCGGGCGAGGAGCTGAGGATCCTCGAGGGAGAAAGCCTGCCCATCGGCATGCTCGAGGCCGTGCACCCCGCCACGATGCGGGTCAACATGAAGGCGGAAGATTTTCTGATCTTCATGAGCGACGGGGTGACGGCGGCGTTCGGGTCGTCGGCCGAGCTGTGCGCGTACCTGAGCGGGCTCAAGCCGCTCAATCCGCAGTCGCTCGCCGAGGAGATACTGAAAAACGCCCTCGTACGCTACAAGGGCACAGCCGAGGACGACATGACGGTCTTGGCCGTAAAATTGACCCGCGCGGCATAAAAAAATAATGAACCTATGGAACGGCTCATGAATGAAAAATTGTGGCAATGCGCTCATTCTGAGACCCAAAATCGCCCTCCCCCGTTGAAGGGGGAGGGGTAGGGGAGGGTCTCCCTTCCTCATTGTCATCCCGAGCTTGTCGAGGGATCTCCATGTTCCCCATTGTCATCCCGAGCTTGTCGAGGGATCTCCATGTTTCCATTGTCATCCCGAGCCGCGCGTTAGCGCGTGTCGAGGGATCTCAACCGCATTGTCATCCCGAGCCGCGCGTAAGCGCGTGTCGAGGGATCTCAACCGCAAGAGAGATTTCTCGACTGCGCCTTCGGCTCCGCTCGAAATGACATAGACCTACGGACTTCGTTCTTCGGGATGGTTCGCTACGCTCAACATGACGGGATCGGGAACGCCACTCCCCCGTCTCTCAAAAGCCCTTACATCATCATTGCGATGCTTGCAAATTGCAGGACTGTTCCCAAAATGGTGAAGAGGTGCCAGACGGAGTGAAAGTAACGGACCTTCTTCCCGAAGGCGAAGAATCCGATGCCGATCGTATAGGCGACGCCGCCGAAGAGGAGAAGGAGCACGCACGACGGCGAGACGATCCTCAGCAGCATGGGCAAAAAGATGACGGCGAGCCATCCGCCGACGACGTACATGACCATCGAGATGCTCTTGATCACGATGTTGTTCATGGCAATGGCGTTCATCGTGATGCCCGCGACCGCGATCCCCCACTCGACGGCGAGGACGGTCCACCCCATCGCCGTGCCATAGAGCGGAATGAGGCAATAGGGCGTATATGTGCCCGCGATGAGCAGAAAGATGGTGCAGTGGTCAAAGATGCGGAACACCTTTTTCCCGCGGCCGTTCGGCAGAAAATGATAGAGCGAACTCATCGTATACAGGACGACGATGCCGAACCCGAACGCCGAGACGGCGAGCATGCGCACGGCATTCCCCCAAGAAAGATAGAGAAGGGCCGCCCAGACGGCCAACCCGATCGCCCCGCCGACGATGTGCGAGACGGCATTGAAGATCTCCTCTCCTTTTGTGTACAGCGGCCGTTCCAGCGGCCTTGCGACAGCAGATTGCATAACGAAACCCTCGTTTCTTGTTTTTCTTTGATGATAGCACGGCAAAGAGAAAAAGTCCACCTACTGTTTTTGTGCCCGCGGCTACTTTCATTTTTCCCCTTTCTACGCAAAAAATACGAACTCTACCGCAAAAAAATCCCGCTCTACCGTGAGTAGAACGGGAATTTTTGCAAAGATATGGCGATTTTCAGCGGAAGAGGATCATGAGCATGATGACGATGACGACGCCGACGATGCCAATCGTCCAGCCCACCGCCTTGAGCGTTTTCTCCCTCTTCGGGTCCATGGGCGTATAGCCGCGCGGAACGAGCACGCCGCCGCACTTGGGGCATTTCGTCATATGATCGAGGACCTTTTCGCCGCAGTGCGGACAGGGAACGAGGTGCTTTTCGAGCTGTGCCTTCCTTTTTTCGATCCGCGCCTGCTTTTTGCGCTCTTGGTCCTCATAGACCGTCGTTTTTTTGCTCATAACTCGATGTTTTTGACCGTGTCGAACTTGTACGCCGCCGTGTACGAATAGAGCTCGCCGACGCTGACGATGGAACTTCCGCGGGCCGAATATTCCCTGACGTTGACGTTGTTGGGAATGGCCTGCGTCTCGAGGCAGAATCCCGCCCGCTTGCCGTAGTAGTTGTGTTTGCCTTCCTGATGGAGCCCGTTGCCCGAATAGAACTGCACGGCGGGCGCGTCGGTGTAGCAGGACATGCGGACGCCCGTCTTTCTGCTCTCGGCGACGGCATAGAGGACGTATTCGCCCCTCGGATTCCTCAGCACATAGCAGTGGTCGTAGCCGTTGCCGTATTTGAGGTCGAGGTCATTCTCGCCGATGTCCCTTCCGATCTCCTTCTTGGTGTTGAAATCGAAGGGCGTGCCCTTGACCATGCGATATCCCCCCTTGGGGATCATGGTAGAGTCCGTCGGCGTGATCATGTCCGAATCGATGCGGAGATAGTTGTCGAGGATGCTGCCGTCCGATTCTCCGTTCAAGTTGAAATAGGCGTGGTTGGTCAGATTGACCGCCGTTTTCTTGTCCGTCTCGGCAAAGTAGCGGATCTTCAGCTCGCCGCCCGCAAAGGAATAGATGACTTTGACCTGCAAATTCCCGGGATAGTTCTCCTCGCCGTCGGGGGAGAAGAGGGTGAGGACGAGCTCGTCCCCGACGATCTCGGCATTCCAGAACTTTCTGTTGAACCCGACCTTGCCGCCGTGAAGATGATTGCCGCGGTCATTGCAGTAGAGCTCATAGGTCTTGCCGTCGATGGTGAGCAGGCCCTCTTCGATGCGGTTGCCGAATCTGCCGATGAGCGCCCCGAGATAGCCGCCGTACCGCTCATAGCTCTGGACGTCGTTGTAGCCGAGGACGATGTCCGTCGGACGTCCCTTCTTGTCGGGCACGACGAGGCTCTGCAGGATGCCGCCGTAGTTGAGAACGGTGGCGTGGGCGTCTCCGTCATGCAGCGTGAACGCCGTCACGTCCTTGCCGTCGAGCGTCTTTGAAAAAAACTTTTGTGTGATCATGATTTATCCTCTCTTTTCGATATGTTTTTCATTGGAAACGGGAACTCAGCCGATCGGCCCTGTCCCCCGCTCTCTCAGTTCCGTCCTGTAGACCCTTTCCGCGCCGAACACCTCTGCCATGCTCCTGATGTAGGGCGTCTCCTGCCCCTCTTTCAGAAAGGCGAGCACGGCGCCCGTGAATCCTCCCCCCATCATGCGGAAGGCTCCTTCCCCGATGCACCGCTCCGAGAGCTTCAGCGCGAGCGCCAGCGGCTGGGAGACGCTCCCGGGCACAAAACAGTTCTGAAGGTACTTATACGAGCTCTCCCCGCTCTCCCGCACTTGCTCCAAAAAGAGCCCGATGCGGCCGCTCTGAAGGGCCTCGGCGGCCCTGTCCACCCGCTCGTTCTCCTCGAAGAAGTGAAAACTGCGCAGCACGGCCCGCTCGCCGACCTTCCTTCTGAGCTGCGGAATGGCCCCGAGAAATTCCTCTTTTCCTACCTCGCGCAGCGTATTTTTGCCGAAAAAGGCCGCCGTATCCGTCATCTCCCTTCGGATCGCCGCATAGTGGGCCGTGAGAGAGGAATGCGAGCCGCCCGTGTTCGTCAGCACGATGGAATATCCCTTCGGGGCAGGCAGAGGCTGAACGGAAGGCGCGTCGTTGTGCAGGAAGTCGATCTTGTTGAGCCCGCCGAACGCGACGCCGCACTGGTCCAACAGTCCGCAGGGCTTGCCGAAATAGACGTTCTCGGCATACTGCCCCGCCTGTGCCTTCTCGAGCGGAGAGAGCGTGCCGCCCAGACAGAGGACGTTCTCGATCTCCGCGATCAGGACGGAGAAGGCGGCCGAGGACGAGACGCCCGCGCCGCGGAAGATGTTGCTCGACGTATAGGCCGTAAATCCGCGCAGATGTGCGTGTTTTTCCCTTTGGAGAAAGGAGAGGACGCCGCGCACGAGGGCGGCGGGCTTGCCCTTCTCCTCTTCGCGGGGAGCGAGGTCGCAAAGCCCGATGCGGACGGGGCGGAAACCCTCCGAGACGATCCCGACGGCGTCATCCGCGGGCACGACGGCCGCGAGGATGTCGCAGGTGAGGGCCGAGACGAGCGTCTTGCCGCAATTATGGTCGGTATGGTTCCCCACGATCTCCGCACGCCCGGGCGAGGAGAACCAGAGCGCGTTCCCCCGATCCCGTGCGGGCAGGCGGGCAAGAAGTTTTCTTCTGCGTTCGGACGCCCCGCTTTTGTTTTGCATACAGGCAGTATAGCACAAACGCCGAAGAAAGTAAATAAAAACTCAAAATTTATTCAAACTCTGAATATGCAGAAAAGATATATTCCCGCCATCGTGCTGTTTGTCGCCCTTCTCATGCTGCTTGCGGGGCTCGGCGCGAGGATGACTGCCGTCCCCGCCATCTCCTTTGCGGCCGAAAAGGAGATCTTTCTGACCTTTGACGACGGGCCGAGCTCCTCTGTCACCGAGAGCATTCTGGATATCCTCAAAGAGGAGAATATCAAGGCGACCTTCTTCATCGTCGGCGACAGGGTGCAGGGCAGAGAAGAGACCCTCCGCCGCATCGCGCGCGAGGGCCATACGCTCGGCGTCCATTCCCAGACGCACGTCTATTCGGAGATCTACGCCTCGGCAAGCCGCCTCGCCGAGGACGCCGACGCCTGCGCGGAGACCATACGGCGCACGACGGGCGTCTCTCCCCGCGTCTACCGTTTCCCGGGCGGCGGAAAACATCCCGCCTCGGCAAAGCTCCTGCGGCAGAAGGGATACAGGATCGTCGGGTGGAACGCCGTCTGCGGCGACGAGGAGATCGCGGGCGCCGACGCGGAGACCCTCTATCTCTCGGCCGTGAACACGGCAAAGGGCAAACAGCCCGTCGTCCTGCTCTGCCACGATTCCGCGACGCACCGTGAGACGGCCGAGGCCCTTCCCCGCATCATTGCACACTTTCGCGCCGAGGGGTATACTTTCTCGGCGTTCTGAGCGTCCTTGCCGCCCGCGCGGCGCCGCGGGTGAGGGCGCCGACGGCGAGGACGGAACAGGAGACGAGGCCGACGAGGAGCCATTGCGCCCCGCCGAGCGCCGTAAGGCCGAACAGCGTCTTGAGCGGCGTGAGGACGAGGAGCGCGTTCAGGACCACTCCCGCAAACGCCGTCCAGAGCAGGGCTTTGTTGGAGAAATAGTCCTTAAACCTGAGCGGAAGGTCCTCGCCGCGCACGTTGAAGGCATGGAGAAGTTCCATGAGCGACATCGTCAGAAAGGCCATCGTGGAAGCGGCGGCGTTGCCGTATCTCCCCAGGCTATAGACGAAGAGCCCCAAGACGGCCGCGGCCTGTACGGCGCCGAAAAAGACCATCCGCCCGAGCGACCGCGCCGAGAAGATCTCCCGATCGGACACGGGCGGCCGCAGCATCGCCCCTTCCGCCCGCTCGACGCCGAGCGCGAGGACGGGAAGGGAGTCCGTGATCAGGTTGATCCACAGCAGCTGCGTGGACGTGAGAAAGTCGTATTTCCACAGAAAGAGGGAGGCAAAGAGCACGCACAGCACCTCGCCGAGATTGGTGGAGAGGAAGAAGGAGATGGTCTTTTTGATGTTGAAAAAGACGTTCCGCCCCTCTTCCACCGCCTTGACGACGGTGGAAAAATCGTCGTCGGTAATGACCATATCGGCGGCGTTTTTTGTGACGTCGGTGCCCGACCCCATGGCGACGCCGATGTCGGCGGCCCTGAGCGCGGGCGCGTCGTTGACGCCGTCTCCCGTCATGGCGACGACCTCGCCCTGTGCGCGGAGCGCCCCCACGATCTGCTGTTTGTGGCGGGGGGAAACTCTCGCATAAACGGAAAATTCCCGTGCACGGCTCTCATACGTCTCCCCGAGCGCATCCATCTCCCCGCCCGTGATGACCTCTTCCCGCGAGGCGGCGATCCCGAGCCGCGACGCGACGGCAAAGGCTGTCTCGGCGGAATCTCCCGTGATCATGACCGTCTTGACACCAGCCGTCCTGCATGCGGAAACGGCGGCCGCGGCGTTCTCCTTGGGGGGATCGATCATGGCGGCGAGGCCGAGGAAGGTCAGGTCCTCCTCTTCCCGCTCCCCTTCCGCAAAGGCGAGAACGCGCATGGCCCCGCGGGAAAAGGCCTTCTCCCGCGCCAGAACGGCCCCTCTGTCCCGCTCCGTCATGGGGCATTTTTGGCCGTTTTTCAGCACGTAAGTGCATTTTTTCAGGAGAACTTCCGTTCCGCCCTTTACATACAGTCGCGTGGCCGTTCCCTCACGCGCGAGCACGCTCATCATCTTGCGCTCGGACGTGAAGGGCGTCCCGCCGACGGCCTCGAAGGCCCTCTCCTCCCCGCAGCGGTCGGCAAATTCGACCAGAGCGATCTCCGTCGGGTCCCCGACGTACCGTCCGCGCCCGCCCTTGACGGATTGGCAGACGCGCATGCAGGCGAGAAGTCTTTTCTGTTCCGCCGTCCCCGTGTACCGCTCGCGCGGGACAGAAAAGTCCGTCGCGATCTCCTCGACCGTCATCCTGTTCTTGGTGAGCGTGCCCGTCTTGTCCGAACAGATGACCGAACAGCTCCCGAGCGTCTCGACGGCGGAGAGCTTGCGGACGACGGCCCTGCTCATCGCCATGCGCTTGACGCCCATCGCCAGAATGACCGTGACGACGGCGCCGAGGCCCTCGGGAATGGCGGCGACGGCGACTGCGACGGCGTTCATCACGTTCTGCAAAAAGCTTACCCTGTGCGCGAGGAGCCCGCCGAGGAAGAGGACGGCCGCGACGGAGAGCACCGAGGCCGTGACGATCTTTCCGAGCCTTGCGATGAGCTTGTCGAGCGGGCTCGGGTTGGGCCTGTTTTCGGACAATAAGTCGGCAATTTTTCCCATTTCCGTGTTCATTCCCGTGCCGACGACGATGCACCTCGCATTGCCCCGCACGCAGAACGTTCCCATGTGCACCGTGTTGTGCCTTGCCGTGAGTTCGGCGCCCGAGACAATGCAATCGTACTTTTTGACGGGGCGGCTCTCCCCCGTGAGCGCCGATTCATCCGCGCGGAGATCGTCCGAGGAGAGGATGCGGCAGTCGGCGGGGATGCGGTCGCCCTCGGCGAGCTCGATGACGTCGCCGACGACGAGTTCTTCGGAATCGACCCTGATGAGCTTTCCGCCGCGGACGGCCTTGGC
>CANREC010000056.1 GCA_947629535.1 uncultured Clostridia bacterium
GTAGACCCCGTCGCAAAGGAAGCATTTGACAGAATGATGGCGTTCATAAATGAAAGGACAAAATAAAAGGAGAGGTAGCGCCGCATATCCTTTTCTTGCAAAAAATATGGGTTGGGAATACGACGCTTCCAAAATTACGATCCCCTATTTTATGGCGGCAGGTACGGGAAAGACCGACGATTCGGGGGTTGAAGATATTTACAAAGAGTTCGGCGGCGTATGTCCGCTTGAAGCCCTTAAAGATATTTACAGTGCGATGGGGCAAGACGTTACTAAAATCCGTGCGAGAATTAAGGGCGCGGAACACGAAGATATGCTCACTTTAACGGACGGCTATATGACGGCTTGGATGCTTTGGCAACTTTGTGGCGACGAAGAAGCCGAAAAGGTCTTTGAAGACGATAGCGCAGAGATACTTTCCAACGTTAATTGGCAAGATATTGAGAGAAATATTTAACCTCATAGAGAATGGCATAAAAGGCGGGTTTCCCGCTTTTGAGGATCGATTGGGGCAGACCTGCCCACAATCCTTATCCTGCTTTCCTTTGGAAAGAAAATATGCCCACTTGGGGACATATTAAAAGCGGTTTGACTAACCGTCAAACCGCTTATTCATAGGATCCCTATGAAAGACGCACAAACGGTGCTTTTTTTATGCCCGTCTCCTCATTTCCGCTCATCCTGAGGGAGCGTAGCGACCGAAGGATCTCATTAGACCTACGGACTTCGTTGGAGGGGATCCTTCGCGCCTAAAGGCACTCAGGATGAGCGCGGCGTTCCGCCGCGCTCTGCATGAGCATAAGCCCGCCGCGCTCAATTTTTAATTCTTCATTTTTCATTCTGAATTTCCCTTGACAGGGGCATACTGCATATGATATACTATCCATGAAATACCCCATGGGGGTATATGGAGACATGTATGGAAGAACATTGCTGCTGCGACACAAGTGAACGCAGGACCATACGGTCGGAAGAGGACAAAAGGAGCATCATTTCCCGTCTCAATCGCATCACGGGACAGATGAACGGCATCAAACGCATGGTGGAAGAGGACAGATACTGCGACGACATCCTCGTCCAGCTCGCCGCCGTGGACGCGTCCGTCAAGAGCCTTTCCGCCGTCATTCTCAAAAATCATCTCCACGGGTGCGTGGTGGAGCACATCAGGGAAGGGGACACGGCCGTCCTCGATGAGATCGTCGATCTCTTCAAGAGGTTTTCATGAAGAAGAAGTTTTCCATTACGGGCATGAGCTGTGCGGCCTGTTCGGCGGGGATCGAGCGCACCGTCAAAAAGCTCAAGGGTGTCTCGGCGTGCGCCGTCTCGCTCATGGGCGAATGTATGGACGTGACTTTCGATGCGTCCGTTCTCGATGAAAAGGACATCGTCGGCGCCGTCACGGGGCTCGGCTACGGCATCTTTGAATACGGCAGAACGCCCGAGAAGAAAAGGGAGTTTCTCACGCTCTTTGTGCGGTTCCTTCTCTCCCTCGTCCTGCTCCTTCCCGTCATGTACCTCTCGATGGGGCACATGCTGAACCTTCCCACGCCGATGGGATGGCTGAATCACGGCTTTCAGCTCGGGCTCACTGCCGTAATTCTGCTCATAAATTACAAATTTTTTGTGAGCGGCGTCCGTGCGGCCTTCAAACTGGTGCCGAACATGGATACCCTCGTCTCCCTCGGGGCGGGCGTCTCCTTCGTCTACAGCGTCGTCCTTGCCTGCCTGCATCCCGAGAGCCATGAACTCTACTTCGAATCGGCGGCGATGATCGTCACCCTCGTCTGCCTCGGGAAATGGCTCGAGGACCGCTCCAAGAAAAAGACGGGCAGGGAGATCGAAAAACTTCGCTCCCTCGCGCCCGACCGTGTGACGGTGGAGCGGGATAACGCACAGCGCACGGTGCCTCTCTCCGAAGTGAAAGAGGGGGACATTGTCATCGTAAAGCAGGGCGGATCGATCGCCGTTGACGGGACGGTCGTGGACGGGCATGCCTTTGTCGACCAGTCTGCCGTGACGGGGGAAAGTCTCCCCGTGGAGCTCGCGGCGGGCGGCAAGGCGGTCAGCGCGAGCATCGTCACGGGCGGCTTTTTGAAGATTCGTGCCGAAAAGGTGGGCGCGGATACCATGCTCATGGGCATCATCAGAATGGTGCGCGAGGCGGGCGCTTCCAAGGCTCCCATCCAGAAACTGGCCGACAAGGTCGCCGCGATCTTTGTCCCCGCCGTGCTCTCGATCGCCGCGATCACCTTCATGGCATGGTATTTTTCGACGTGGGACCTTTCGAGGGCAATGAATTATGCCGTCTCCGTGCTCGTCATCTCCTGTCCCTGCGCACTGGGGCTCGCGACGCCTGTCGCTGTCATGGCGGCGACGGGGAGAGGGGCGGCGCTCGGCATTCTCTATAAAAACGCCGAGGCCCTGCAGAAGATGGCCTCGGTGCATGAAGTCTGGCTCGACAAGACGGCCACCCTCACCGAGGGAAAGCCCAAAGTGGTATATTTTGCAGACTTCGCTGAAGGGGATCCGTCCGCTCATCCCGAGCGCATTTTTTGCTCTCCCCCTGCATCAGGGGGAGGGGTAGGGGAGGGGGTCCGTCCCCAAACGCAGTCCATGCGCATCGCCTACGCGCTCGAGAGCAAGCTCAACCACCCCCTCGCGCAGTGCATCGCCGATTTCTGCGGCGGCGGCGCGGAGGCCGAGGACGTCGCCTATGTCACGGGACAGGGCGCCGTCGGCAGGGTGAACGGCAAGACTTACTTCCTCGGCAACGAGCGCATGATGCAGGCGAGAGGGGTGAAATTCGAAACATATCTTGCAGATTTTCAGAAACTCACCGCCGAGGGAAAGACGGTCCTCCTGCTTGCGGACGAAGAGAAAGTCCTCGCCCTCTTCGCCCTTGCCGATACGCTCAAAGAGGGGAGCCGCGCGGCCGTCGAGGGCCTCGTGAAGGAGGGCTGCCTGCCCGTCATGCTGACGGGGGACAACCAGGCCGTCGCCTCGCACATCGCCAAAGAGGCCGGTTTCCCGCCCTATGACGCCTGCGTGCGTGCCGAGCTCCTGCCCGAGGATAAACTCTCCTATGTCAAGGCGGCAAGGGAGCAAAACGAACAGGCCAAGCGCGAACATCGTCGGGCGCGGCGGGCCAACCGCTACGTCGCCATGGTGGGGGACGGCATCAACGACGCACCCGCCCTCAAGGAGGCCGACGTCGGCGTCGCCATGGGGAACGGGACAGACGTCGCCATCGAGAGCGCGGACGCCGTGCTCATCGGCGGGGACCTGCGCGTTTTGCCCGAGGCCATCCGTCTCTCCCGAAAGACCATGCGCATCATCAAACAGAACCTCTTCTGGGCCTTTTTCTACAACTGTATCGGTATTCCGCTCGCCGCGGGCGTGTTCGCCTTTGCGAATATCTCGCTCAACCCCATGATCGGGGCGGCGGCGATGAGCCTTTCTTCCCTCTTTGTCGTGACGAATGCCCTGCGCCTCATGCGTTTCGGACGGCGGCGTGACCTCGCGCAAGGGACGCCGTCCGCTCATCCTGAGCGCAGCGAAGGATCTCATCAATTCAACGAAACCAATCAAAAAGGAGATATCACCATGAAAAAAACCATTCTTGTGGACGGCATGATGTGCCAACACTGCGCAGCGCATGTGACGGCTGCCCTCGAAAAAGTCGGCGGCGTCAAGAAAGCCGAAGTCTCTCTCGAGAACAAGACGGCCGTCGTCGAGCTCTCGGAAGAGGTCGGGAACGACGTTCTGCTTGCGGCCGTGAAAGAGGCGGGCTACGAGCCCAAAGCCATTTTATAAATTCGGCAAAGTTCGACAAAAGACGAAAAAACTTTCACATATGTGCGCATTTGCAAGTGTTATACTGTCATAAAAAAGGAGAAATTTTTTATGGCGGAAACATTGTTGCTCGACAGGCGTACGAAGGATATGGTGGAGGATTACGTTCCCGACGGGGAGATCCTCTCTTCCCTCGTACGCTTTTTTTCTATCTTTTCGGACGGAACACGGCTGAGGATCTTATCGGCGCTCGCCATCTCGGAAATGTGCGTTACCGATATTTCAAGGGTGCTCAATATCAACCAGACGACGGTCTCGCATCAACTGCGCTTTCTGAAGGACGTCGGTCTTGTCAAGAGCGAGCGTCATGGAAAGATCATCTTTTACATGGCCTCGGGCGAGATCGTCAACGACATTCTCCTCAAGGGCGTGGAGTTTTTGGGCGATTAAGCGCAGGGAGCGGAAACGGGCGTTCATCCTGAGGGAGCGTAGCGACCGCCCCGCGTCCTCGCGTCATGTTGAGCGTAGCGAAACATCCCGAGGAACGCAGTCCGTAGGTTCAATGGGATTCTTCGGGCTACGCCCTCAGAATGAGCGGAGGACTCCGTTCAAGGGGATCCTTCGCTGCGCTACTTCGTCGCTACGCTCCTCGTGCCGCGCTTGGTGCAATAAGAATGCGGGCGGGGCAGAATAATCAAGGCCTACCACGCAGGGTAGGCCTTGGTCTCGTCCTATAGGATCCTTTGGACAAAGCCATAGGATGAAAGTTGCTCGTTCGGTTCATACGCCGCTTTACTTTTGGGCGGTGGGATCGACGTATTTCTCGGGCGCATTTACGACCGTTGTGCCGACGTTCGTGAACTCATAGCTGCTTGTTTGGATCTCCCCCGATTGTTTCATGACTGCACTCATGACGAATTTTACGGAGACGAGCTCGCCCTTTTCGCCGAACACGACCTCAATATCGGTGCATGTGGCCTCGGCTGTGCCCGCCGGGTTGGTAACGGTCTTGCTGAGTTTGGCGCAGACGTACTTCCCGTCTTTGAGGGTAAAGCTTGCGAAATCGTCGGCAAACAGCGCGAAGATCGATTTGTACGACTGCAGCGCTTGCGATGTATTGTCTGCGGCTTCTTGAGAAGGGAGTTTCATCCATTGATCTCCCATTTCGGTATAGATGTCGTAGTTGCCGTTATTCTCGATGAAGATGTTATGCGCATCGTATTCCATGGACGAACTTACCTGAACGAGTTCAAAGTTGTTGCCGTCCACACTGACGGTAACTTCGGAAACGACGCTGTCTTGGAGCGCTTTCATCTTGAAGTTGGAGGACGAGAACTGTTTTTTCCAGTTTTCCGCATTCATCTCCGCCGTGCCGCCCGTAGAGGGCGTGGAAACCGTATTGTCGGTAAATTTTTCGGGAAGTCCGATCTCGGTAGAGCCGATGTAGTCTACAGTGATGCGTTCATCGCCTTCGTCATCGTAACCGCCCACGAGAATGCAGACGGCGCGGACGATCTTGCCGCCGCTGACGGTGATCTCCATATCCTTGAGGGTGAACTCAGCGTAGTACTCCACCTTCAGCTCCTCTGCCGTGTAGACGCCCGCATCGAAAGTGAATTTTGAGAAATTCTCCTGCACGGCCTGCGCCGCGACGGTGACCATGAGGCTCGGGGTCCCGATATAGGACGTATATCTCCTCTCATCGACCTCTGTCTTGACCCATTCGGTCGACTGCGGAGCGCGATAATAGCGATAAAATTTGTTATTTTCGGCGTCGAAGATGGATTCCGAACCGTCGACCTCCTCATAGTAGGTCGAGCCGTCGAGTTTCATGGAGGCGACGTATTCGCCCGTTTCCACGCGCACGCGTTCGAGCGTGTAATTGGTCACGTCTGCAAAGACGGTGGCCTGTTCGGTCCACTCTTCCTCGTCCATGGGCTTGTCGTCGGTGGGCTTGGGAATGTCCGTCCGCGTGACGCCGTTCTTGTCGATCGTGACGAGGCGGTCGGGCGTGTCCTTGGACGGCGTGCGGAGCTCATATTTCACCGTGGAAATTTTCTTGTCCTCGAGCGCGATCTCGATGTTTTGGCAGGTGAACCCGTTGACGGACGCAAGCTCGGCGCAGGTGTATTTCCCGTCCTTCAGCGTGAAATCCTTGTAGTGGGCGACAAAGATCTGGATCTCGGGCGTGACATTCCCCTCGGAAATGAGCTGTGCAAGGGCGCTTTGCAGATCGTCCGTAAGATCCGTGACTTCATTGTCGTCTCCGTTCTCCGCGGGGCCGTTGTTTTGGTCGCAAGCGGAAAGGGCAAAGGGGACCGTCAACGCACATACGAGCATGAAACTTGCAAAGAAACGTCTTTTCATACGATATAATTCTCCTTCAAAATCATGATATAATTATTTTAACAAACATTGTGCCAATAGTGACATATTTTCAATTTTTTTATATACAGTTGAATGACGTATTGGCGGAGCACCCGCTCCCCGCCCCGCCCGCGTCATTCTGCCCCGCGCCCCCGCGTCACGATCTTTAATTCTTCTGTTCGCGGAAGAAAATTTCGGCAAATCCTTGAAAATTTCCGTACATTCGTATATAATGATAGCATGGGCGAGAGCGTCATACGGGAAAAACTCAAGCTGTTGCCCGATTCCCCGGGCGTCTATGTCATGCTCGACGAAGAGGGGACGGTCATCTATGTCGGAAAGGCGCGCATTCTCAAGAATCGTGTGCGCCAGTACTTCCATTCCACCGAAAAGACGCCCAAAGTGCAGGCCATGGTCGAGAGCATCGACGACTTCTACTACATCGTCGCGCCGACCGAGGCGGACGCCCTCGCGCTCGAAAACAACCTCATCAAGAAGTACAAGCCCAAGTACAACATTCTCTTAAAGGACGACAAGACCTATCCCTATATCAAGGTCCACACGCGGGAGAATTTCCCGAGGATCTCCATCACCCGCCGCATCAAGAAGGACGGCAAGTATTTCGGCCCCTTCATGGGCGTCAATTGCAAGGAGATCGTCGACATCGCCGCCAAGGTCTACAACATCCGCACTTGCGCCCTCTCCGTCAAGGAAAAACACACAAAGCCCTGTCTTGACTATCATCTCCACCGCTGTCTCGCTCCCTGCGCGGGCCTCTGTACAAGGGAAGAATATGACGGGCGGGTCGAAAAAGTTCTCTCCTTCCTCTCGGGGAACTATGAGGAGGCGGAGGAGATCCTGAGGGAAAAGATGGAGAAGTTCGCCGAGGAAGAGCAGTTCGAGCTCGCCCTCGAATACCGCAACAAGATCGGAACGCTCGCCGCCCTCAAAAAGCGCAGGATCACTTCCATGCCGAAGGACGTCGACGCCGACATCTGGGCCTTTGCGACAAACGGTCTCTATACGGCGGTCGCGCTCCTCGTGACCCGCAAGGGCATCATGCAGGGCAGCCGCACCTTCCGCGCCGACGCGGGCGCGGGGGAAGAGAGCGAGGCCTTCACAAGTTTCATCACGCAGTACTATTCGGCGCACGAGACCCCGCACGAGGTCATCGTGGCGGGCGAAGTGGACGGGACGTCCCTTGCGGCCTTTCTCAGGGAGAGGGCGGGCAGGAATGTCGAGATCGTGCATCCAAAGCTCGGCGTCAAGAAGGAACTTGCCGACATGGCGGCGGCCAACGCCGAGGACTATCTCGAGAAGGCGATCTCTTCCATCGAGCACAAGGACGACATGACCGTCCGCGCCTGCGAGCGGCTCAAGGAGCTCTTGTCCCTCCGCCGCTATCCCAAGCGCATGGAGTGCTACGATATCTCGGACATCTCGGGCGTGGACAAGGTCGGCAGTATGGTCGTCTTTACGGACGGCGAGGCGGACAAGTACGAGTATCGCCGTTTCCGCATCAAGACAGTGGAGGGGGCGAACGACTTCGCCTCATTGCAGGAAGTTCTGACGCGGCGGCTCAATAAGCTCGGCACGGACGAGGAAGAGAGATTTTCCCGCCCGCAGCTCATCGTCATCGACGGCGGCAAGGGCCAGCTCTCGGCCGTCAAAAAGATCTTTGACGAGCTGAACATCACGGACATCGACCTCGTCGCCCTCGCCAAGCAGGAAGAGGAAGTCTTTACCGTCGGCCGCGAGGAGAGCATCAGGATCGACAGGCGCGATTATTCCCTGCGCATGCTGCAGCGCATCCGCGACGAGGCGCACAGGTTCGCCGTCTCCTACTTCCGCTCCATCCATTCCAAGCGCAATCTCGAATCTGTCCTCGAGGGCATCGACGGCGTGGGCAAACGCAAGCGCATCGCCCTGATGAACAAGTTCGGCACCATCGACAGGATCATGCAGGCGAACGTCGTGGAGCTTGCCTCCGCCGAGGGCATCGGCGAGGAGCTCGCGCGGCGCATCAAGACCTATTTCGAAGAACTATGAAATATCCCATCTTTTTATCAGACTTTGACGGCACCCTCGTCCGCGCGGACGGGACGGTGTCCGAAGCGAACAGACGGGCCATTGAGACGTATCGGAAGGCGGGCGGCGTCTTTGCGATCGTCACGGGAAGAATGCTCGTCTCCATCCTGCCGCGGCTCAAGGAGCTCGGTCTTTCGGACGGGCTCGCCGTCGCCTATCAGGGCGCGGTGATCGCCGACGTGCGCACGGGGGAGATCTTGAAGTGCGGCGGGTTTTCCGCGGAGGCGGCCCTTCGGCCCATCCGCTATTTCGAATCGTGCGGCTATCATATCCACGTCTACACGGGGGACGATTTTTATTCCAATATGGACGACGAATATCTGCGTGCCTATGAGGATATTTGCTGCGTCAAAGGGAAAATCGAGCCTCGCCTCTCGGACATGGTCGCCGCAAGATCTGTCAACGTCATCAAGGTCCTCGCCATGGTGGACCTCTCCGACCGCGACAGGGTAAAGGCTGAAACGGAGCGGTTTTTGGGGGAAGAATACTTTGTCACCTGCTCCTCGCCCTACCTCGTCGAGGTCATGCCGAAGGGGGAGAACAAGGCGGGCGCGGTCGATTTTCTCTCCGCATACTACGGCGTGCCGCGCGGGAAGATCGCCGCGATCGGGGACCAGCCCAACGATCTTCCCATGCTCGAGCGGGCGGGCGGAAAATTCGCCGTTTCAAACGCCGAACAGGCGCTGAAGGAAAGAGCGACCGTCGTTGCCTCCTGTGAGGAGGACGGCGTCGCAGAAGCACTCTTGAAATACGCTTTGGGGGAATAAACAATGGAAGAGATCTGGTTGCCGCACGAGACGGTCATGCTCGACAAGTTCGCATCCGACTTAAAGCTCGAAGTCCTGCATGCGGGGCGCGGGATCCTGACGTTCACGAACATCAGCGTGGACCGTCCGGGGCTGCGGCTTGCGGGATTTTTCAGCATGTTCGATTCCGAACGCATCATGCTCATCGGCCAGACGGAGCATGAGTACATGCGCTCTTTCTCTCCCGAGGAAAGGATGGAGCGGGTCAAAAAGCTCTTTGAATGCGGGCGCATCCCCTGCGTGGTGTTCGCCCGAGACCTTCCCGTCCCCTCCGAGATGATGGAGTTCGCTCGGAGAACGGGGACGCCCGTCTTTCGCACGGGGAAGATGACGACGGTCATCATGGCCGAACTCTACGGCTATCTTTCCCGCCTTCTCGCCCCCAAGACTACCATGCACGGGGTGCTCATGGACGTGTTCGGCGCGGGCATCCTGCTGACGGGAGACAGCGGCGTCGGAAAGAGCGAGACAGCCATGGAGCTCATCAAGCGCGGACATCGTCTCGTCGCGGACGATTCCGTCCTCATCAAGAAGATCGAGAACGAACTTGTCGGCACGGCGCCCGAGCGCATCCGCTACTTCATGGAACTGCGGGGCATCGGCATCATCAACGTCAAGAATATGTACGGCTCGGGCTCGGTGCTCGGCGAGAAGGAGATCGAGCTCGTCATGGAGCTCGAGCACTGGAAACGGGACAAGGAATACGACCGCATCGGCGGCGAGGGCGGCACGGAGAATATCTTGGGGATCGAAGTCCCCAAGCTCACGATCCCCGTCTCCCCCGGGCGGAACCTTGCCATCCTCATCGAAGTTGCCGCCCGCAACCACAGGCTCAAGGGCATGGGGTATGACGCGGCGCAAGAGCTCATTCAAAGGACGATAGGGAGATGAACGTGGAAATTTTGGCCCCTGCGGGGGACGAACAGACGGCTTATGCGGCCCTGAATGCGGGCGCGGACGCGATCTATTTGGGCCTCACCAAGTATTCCGCCCGCGAGGGAGCCGAGAACTTCGACGGGGACGCGCTCTCACGCGTCACCCGCTTTGCGCATATTTTGGGGGCAAAAGTGTATGTTGCCCTCAATACGCTCGTCAAGGACGATGAGACGGACGGTTTCCTCTCTTCCGTGAAGGACGCGTGGGAGAGGGGCGCCGACGCCCTTTTATTGCAGGACATCTTTCTCGGCAAGCGCATCAAGGAATGCTATCCCGAGATCGTTTTGCACCTCTCCACGCAGGGGGGGTGCTGTAATGTCTATGGGGCCGAACTTGCCAAGGAATACGGATTTTCGCGCGTCGTGCTCGCACGGGAGACCCCGCTTGCGGACATCGGAAAGATCTCAGACATCATCGAGACGGAGGCCTTCGTACAGGGGGCGCTGTGCACCTGTTTTTCGGGACAGTGCTATTTGAGCTCCTTTGCGGGCAACAACAGCGGC
>CANREC010000057.1 GCA_947629535.1 uncultured Clostridia bacterium
TCCCTTGCCCACCCCTTGAGGGGTGGGTGGCACGGCGTAGCCGTGACGGAAGGGGTGTCATTCCGATCCTCTGCGCGGGGCGGGATCTCCCCGCCTAAGCGCACCCTATTTGGTACCCTACGGGAACCTTACTGTACTTGCAGAGGACGTTTCCGCAGCCAACCCGATTGATGCACGAGGAAGGTTCGCTCGAACACTTTCTTTACGAAGGCCGATCGCCGCCCCTAAGGGCAGGCGAGAGGCCGAGCAAAGAAAGTGTTCGAATCTTAGAAGAATCCCTCTACAAACTGTTCGGCGTTGAAAAGTTCCAGATCGTCGATCTTTTCGCCGACGCCCGCAAAGACGACGGGCACCTTGAGCTCGCCGCAGAGGGAGAACACAAATCCCCCCTTGGCCGTGCCGTCGAGCTTGGTCAAAACAATGCCGTCGAGGTCCACCGCCTCGTTAAAGACGCTCGCCTGCGAGAAGGCGTTCTGCCCCGTCGTGGCGTCGAGGACCAAAAATTTATAGAACGCCGCCTCGGGAAACTCCCTCTCGACGACCCTGTCCATCTTGGAGAGTTCCTTCATGAGGTTGTCCTTGACATGGAGCCGCCCGGCCGTATCGATGAGCAGAACGTCCGTCTTTCTCGCCTTGGCGGAAGAGACGGCGTCATAGACGACGGCGGAAGGGTCGCTCCCCTCCTCGTGCTTGACGATGCGGACCTTGGCCCGCTCCGCCCAGATCTCGAGCTGTTCCGTCGCCGCCGCCCTGAAAGTATCCGCCGCCGCCACGGTGACGGACTTTTTCTGTTTGACGAAATAGTTGGCCACTTTCCCGATCGTGGTCGTCTTGCCGACGCCGTTCACGCCGACGAACATGATGACGCAGGGATAGGTGAACGCGGGCACGGGCGCCTCGTTGAGGGTGTCCTCGAGGATGTCCTTGAGAAGATCGGTGACGTATTGTTCGTCCTTGATCTTGTTGCCGATGGCCTCTTCCTTGACCTGTTCCACGACGTCCTCGGCAGTGACGACGCCGACGTCTGCGGAGATGAGGATCTCTTCGAGCTCGTCATAGAAGGCGTCGCCGAGCTTATTTTTGAGGAAGAGCTGCCTCAGTTTGGTGGCAACGGAATCGCGCGTTTTCTTGAGCGCGTCGCGGATCTTACTGAAAATTCCCATAAAATTTCACACTTATGTTGCGATTTTGATGTTTTTGAATGCGGTCTCCCCCCATTCGTCACGGCTGCGCCGCAACAGGTGGGGGCAAAGGTCCCGACAATGCGTCATTCAGAGCGTCAACGATGGATCCCTGCAAACGGGCGGAGCTCCGTGGGTCTATGTCATTTCGAGCGGAGCCGAAGGCACAGTCGAGAAATCTCTGTTGAGGAGATCCCTCGACACGCTCGGGCTGACAATGGAAACATGGAGATCCCTCGACACGCGCTTACGCGCGGCTCGGGCTGACAATGGAAACATGGAGATCCCTCGACACGCGCTTACGCGCGGCTCGGGATGACAGAGGGGGCATGCCGAGCGCAATCCCCTCTTTGTCGTGTCAAGCGCAACCCTTTGTCATGTCGAGCGCAGTCGAGACATCTCTCCCTTGAGATCCCTCGACACGCTCGGGATGACAATGAAGAACGGCAACCCCCTCCCCTACCCCTCCCCCTTCAAAGGGGGAGGGCGATTGGGGAAGTCGGGATGAGCGGAAACCACGCGGGCCGAGCAAAAAAATCGCTCGAAACTCACATCACTGTGTCGCCGCCCAGCCGCGTTTCGACTTCGGAGAGCTTGACGGAGACGATCTTCGAGACTCCCTTCTCCTCCATCGTGACGCCGAAGAGAGAATCCGCCTGATTCATCGTCGGCTTTCTGTGCGTGATGACGATGAACTGCGTATCCTGCGAGAATTTCTTGAGATATTTGGCGAACCTGTCAACATTGGCCTCGTCGAGCGCGGCCTCGATCTCATCGAGGATACAGAAGGGCATGGGGTTGGTCTTGAGGATCGCAAACAGGATGGCAATTGCCGTGAGCGCCCGCTCGCCGCCCGAAAGAAGGGAGATCTTCGTGAGTTTCTTCCCGGGCGGGCAGGCATTGATCTCGACGCCCGCGTCGAGGGGATCGATACAGTCGGTGTAGTCGAGCTGCATCTCGGCCTTGCCGCCGCCGAAGAGCTCCTTGAAGATCTGCGTGAAGTTCTTGTTGATCTCGTTGAATCCCTCGTCGAACCGTTTCTGCATCTCGGCCTTGAGTTCCTCGAGCACGGTCGTGAGGTCGATGATGCCCTTTTCGAGATCTTCCTTCTGCGACTGCATGTCCGAATAGCGTTCGAAGAGCGCCGCATAGTCCTCCTCTGCGCGGGGGTTGACCTGCCCGAGCGAGGTGATCTTGCGCTTCAGGGTCGCGATATTGTTCGCCGCCTGCGACAGATCGTATTCGGGATCCCTGTATTCCAGAGCCGTCTCATAGGTGAGCTGGTATTCCTCTTCCATGCGCTGCTGCATGTTCTCGAGAAGGGTCTCGGCCTTGGAGATCTCGAGCTCGCTCTGGTGCTTTTTCTCGGAGAGCGTCATCTGCCGCGCCAAGAGCTTGCGTTTCTCGTCGGCGAGCAATGTCTGCGTCTGGTAGAAACTCTTCTTCTCCTCTTCGGCCTCGGCGAGTTTCTTTCTGAGGATGGCGACGGCCTCCTGTTCCTCTTCGGTGAGCGCGGCCTTCTCCTCGTCCCGCTTGAGGGCCTCGATCTGCTGCTGGGTGCCCGCAATGGCGGCACGCGTCTCTTCGACCTTCTTGATGAGGTCCTCTTTCTCCCGCTTGAGGCGGGCGATGTTGTCCTCTTCCGAAGAAAGGGTGCTTTGGAGCGTCGCGTTCTCGACCTCGAAGGCGTGGAGCTTTTCGGCGAGCGCGTCGCGGTCCTCCTTGAGCTTTCCGCTCTCGAGTTCCCTCTCGCCCGCCTCCTTTGCGGCTTCGCTGCGGATGCGGTTCAACAGTTCCTCGTTCTCGGCCGAGGAGAGCACTTCGCTCTCGAGCTCGTCGGCCCTCTGCGTGAGCTGCGACAGGAGCGCCGTGAAATCGGCGATGTCCTTGTCCGTGTCGCTGATGAGCGAGACGATGGCGAGCTCCTTCTGCGAGAGGGCGGCGAAATTGGCCGTCTCCTCCTGCACCTTGATGCGGAAGGCCTCATACTTTGCCCTTGCCTCGTCGAGGTCCCTGCCGCACGATTCGAGCGCGCCCTTCAGTTTCTCGATGATGGCCGTCTTTTTGGCGATCTCGTCCTCGCATTCCTTGATGCGGCGCTCGCCCGCGAGGAGATGTCCGCTCTCCTTCTTCCGCGAGCCGCCCGTGATGGCGCCCGAGGTCGCGATGGTGTCCCCGTCGAGCGTGACGATGCGGAAGGCGTGCGGATAGCGCTTGGCGATATTGGTCGCGCTCGCGATGGTGTCGCAGATGAGGGTATTGCCGAGGAGATTGGTGATGACGCTGTTGTAGTAGGGATCGTATTTGACGAGTTCGTCGGCGAGCCCGACCGCGCCGTTCTCCCTGAGGGCCATGCGGACCTCGGCCGAATTGACGCGGGCACGCATCCCGTCGACGGGAAGGAAGGTGACGATGCCCCCGCCCGTGCGTTTGAGGTATTCGACGAGCCATCTCGCGTCATCCTGCGTGGCCGTGACGAGATTCTGCATGGCCGCGCCGAAGGACGTCTCGATGGCGACTTCGTACTTTTTATCGGTATGGACGATGTCCGCGATCGCGCCCTTGATGCGCCTGCCGACGTCGGGGTTGCGCTGTGCGTCGAGCTGAAGGCGGCGGACGGAATCACGGTATCCTTCGAATTGGTTCTTGAGGCTCTTATAGAGCTCGAGATTGTTCTTGTAGCTCGCGATTGAGGAATTGGCCTCAACGATCTCCTGCGAGATCCTGCGCTCGCTGTTGGCAAGGTCGGCGATCTCGGAGGCGAGCTCGCTCTCCTCGGCGCTCTTGCCGTCCAGAAACTTTTCGCAGGTCTCTTTTTCTTTGAGACATTCCTCTTTTTGGCGGAGATATTCGGTGCGGCGGGTCTGCGCCTTTGCGATGGCGTCCCTGACTTCGGCCGCCCTGTCCTGCGCGGCGTCGCGCTTTGCGGCGAGGCTCCCCGCGTTCGCCCTGATGTCCGCAAGGTTTTCCACCGATGAGATCTCGCTGGCACGCTGCTCGACGGAGAGCTTTTCATAGGCCAAGATCCTCGCCTCGGCCGCGCGCAGCTGCGTCGAAAGCTCCGCGCTCTCCTTGCCGATCTCGGCGGCGCGCTGTTTGCCCTTTTCAAGTTTCTTTTCGCCCTCTGCGACGAGCCCGTCGATGGCCTTCATGCGGCGGATAGAATAGTCGACGGTGTCCGACGCGGCGTTAAGTTCGCGGCGGTAGCTCTCGATGCGGGCGGAGAGCACTTTCGCCTCCCCCGTCTTATGCTCCATGCCGACCTCATAGAGGCGGAGATCGTCGTTGAGGTCACGGAGCGTTGCGTCCGCGCCCTCGATCTTCCCGCGGGCGGCCGTCTCCTCCTCGTCCACTTCCGAAAGACGGGTCTCCACGCCCGAGAGTTCCCTTTCGGCCTCCTCGATCTTGCGGCGGTGCCTGCCCGTCTCCTCGGTGAAGTTCTCATAGCGGAGAAGGTATGTATTGACTTCCTCGTGGCGGAGCTCCTCGTAGTAGCCGCGGTATTTTTTTGCCGTCTCGGCCTGCTGCTCCAAGGGTTTGAGCTGCTTTTCCGCCTCGTCCATCCTCTGGACGAAGATGGTGAGGTTGTCCCGCGCGTTCTGGAGCTTATTCTCGATCTCGCGGCGCTGGATCTTGAATTTCATGACGCCCGTCGCTTCCTCAAAGACGGCCCTTCTCTCCTCGGGCTTTGCGTTCATGATGATATCCACCCTGTTCTGCCCGATGATGGAATAGCCCTCCTTGCCGATCCCGACGTCATGAAGGAGGGAGACGATCTCTCTGAGCCTGCACGGCTGCATGTTGAGAAGATACTCGCTCTCGCCCGAGCGGTAGAGACGGCGGGTCATGGCGACTTCGCTGTAATCGATGTCGAAGAGGCGGTTCGTGTTGTCAAAGACGAGCGTCACTTCGCAGTAGCTGAGCTGACGTCTCGTCTCGGTGCCGTTGAAGATGACGTCCTGCATGGAAGTCCCGCGCAGGACCTTGGCCGACTGTTCGCCGAGCACCCATCTGACGGCGTCCGCGACGTTGGATTTGCCGCAACCGTTGGGGCCGACGATACAGGTGACGCCCTCTTCGAATTTGATAGAGGTCTTGTCCGCAAAGGACTTGAACCCCGCTACTCTGATTTCCTTCAGATTCAATGTCTTTTCCTCTCTTTGAGTTTTTCAAGGAGCATTTTCGCGGCCTCTTCCTTGGCCGCCTGCTTGCTCTTGCCCCTGCCCGTCCCTCTGCCGCCGAGCGCGGTGACTTCGGCGACGAATTCGCCGTTTTCCTGCCGCTCGCTGTAGACGGGCGTCGCCTTCTCTCTCTCCTGCACGAACTCCTGCAGGGCGGAGATGGGGCTCTCCATATCCATGTATTTCAGATTTCTCTTCAGAAACTCCGCCGCTTCCCCGATGCCGCCGTCGAGATAGATCCCCGCCGTCACGGCCTCGAAGAGGCTCGAAAGAAGCTTCCCCGCCTTGGCGCCCATGTCCTCTTCGCGGTTGGAATGGCGGAGAAATCTCATGAGCCCGAGTTTTTCCGCGACGGGCGTCAGCGCTTCCTTGGAGACGTACCCCTTTCTGCGCTCGGTGAGCTTTCCCTCATCCTTGTCCGAGGCGCGGTAGAGGCGGTCGGAGACGACGAGCTGCAGGACGGCGTCTCCCAAAAATTCCAGCCTCTCGTTGTCCTCGCCGCCGTGGGCGACGTTGTTGCGGTAGGTGGAATGGGTGAAACAAGTCTTAAGGAGCTCTCTGTCGCGGAACTTATAGCCGATGGCCCGTTCGGCCTCGTCATACGTCTCCTTCGTCCAGTCCTCGCCGTTTCTCATGATCCCTCCGCGGGCGTGAAACAGGAGAGCATCTCCGTTATCTTGCCGATGAGGTCCCCTTGGTAGGCGTCGAGGATCTGCGAGACGGCAGGCGCGACGCTGTCTGCCTTGGACGAGCCGTGGCACTTGACGACAAGCTTTCTGAGCCCCAAAAAGGGACTTCCTCCGAGCTTTGCATAGTCGAGCATGCCGCGGAGACGGTTGATCTGCTTTCTGGCGAAGAGATAGCTCAGCTTGCTGCCCAAGTTCTTCTTGAATTCTGCCTTGAGGACGGCCGAGACCGTCTTGCCGCAGCCCTCGACGGACTTCAGGGCGATGTTGCCCGAAAATCCGTCCGAGACGACGACGTCGACGTCCCCGTACATGATGTCCCTGCCCTCGACGTTGCCGGCAAAGTCGATGCCGTCCATTTCCTTCAGGAGCGCGAACGCCTCCTGGTGCAGAGGGTCGCCCTTGTGTTCCTCCGTCCCGTTGTTGAGAAGGCCGACCCGAGGCCTTTCGATGCCCCTCGTGCGGGCATACGCCGTCGCCATGATGGCGAACTGTGCGAGATAGGCGGGCTTGCATTCGGCATTGGCGCCGCAGTCGCACAGGAGCGTCTGTCCGCCGTGTACATTGGGGATCCCCGGGCAGAGCGCGGGACGCAGAATGCCCTTGATCCTTCCGATGTGCATCACGCCGCCCGTCAGAACGGCGCCCGTCGACCCCGCCGAGAGAAATCCCGCGAAGGAATCGTCCTCTTTCAACATCCTCAGCCCGACGACGAGGGAGCTGTCCCGCTTGGTGCGGACGGCGGACGTCGGGACGTCGTCGCCCGTGATGACTTCCGTGCAGGGCACGATCTCGATGCGCGAATAGTCGCAGTTGTACTTCTTGAGTTCGGTCTCCACGAGGGCCTCGTCGCCCGTAAAGACGACGGAGAAGTCCTTTCTTCCTTCGAGCGCAAGGAGCGCTCCCTTTATGATTTCCGCAGGGGCGTTGTCGCCGCCCATTGCGTCTACGATCACTTTGGTCATTCTGTTTCTCCTCTTGACTTTTATTTGCATGTCTTATGGAAAACGATACACGACCATTATACCATTTTATTTCGGAAAAGACAATTCTTTCGAGCAAATTTCAGGGCCCCAACTGCGTATATTTCGGCAATAAGTCGTCAAAAATGAGGACACGGTGAGCAAGATCTCTTTCCGTTACATACAATGATAGCGGAGGACGCTCACAAAAGAGGTTATTATGATCGTCAAACGCGGAGAACTATACTATGCGGACTTAAGTCCCGTCGTGGGCAGTGAACAGGGCGGCGTTCGGCCCGTGCTCGTCGTGCAGAATGACACGGGCAACAAATATTCCCCCACAGTGATCGCCGCCGCCGTGACGAGCAAGATCCACAAGGCGAAACTCCCCACGCACATCGAACTGCCGTCCGCATTCGGTCTCGCGCGGGACAGCGTCATTCTTTTGGAGCAGATCCGTACCATCGACAAGAAGAGGTTGATGGCGCGGATCGGGGAACTTCCCCCCTCCACCATGTCGCGCGTCAACCGCGCCATTCTCATAAGTTTAGGCTTTGAAGGCTCGTGAGGCCCCGCGGCTACCGAAGGGCGGGATGGGCGTGCAGCGTAATGCTGAGCAACGGGGCACAAACGCAGTCTACGGAAGTATGTCCGAAACATCTCGCCGCACGTTTCTACGGCACCATTCCAAATAGCGTCATGGTGAGCTCCGTCGAACCATCACCTTATTATAATGCGGTGATCCTTCGACTTCGCCCTACGGGCTCCGCTCAGGATGACGCAATCGGAATGGTCTGTATTTGCTCTGCGAGATCCTTCGGGGCTACGCCCCTCAGAATGAGCGGTATTTTTCACCGTTGCGGTGTTCGCAACGGTTTTTTTGTTGCCTCAATGCGTTTTGTATGATATAATTTGTGGTATAAGAAAAGAAAACGCGGAGGATATCATGTCGGAAAAAAAGAGTAAGGGCCAAGAGCTTCAGAAGGAGCTCGCCTACAAAAAACAGAACTATTTCGAAGTTGCGGATAAGGCCGAGAAAAAAGCCATTTTTGACTATGCGGAGGGCTACAAAGCCTTCCTGAACGCCGCCAAGACCGAGCGCGAGGCGACGGAATTTGCCGTCTCCGCCGCACAGAAGGCGGGCTTTACCGAGTATCGGTTCGGCGACAGCCTCAAGGCGGGCGACAAGAAATATTTTGTCAACCGCGGCAAGTCCGTCGTCGTGTTCCGCGTCGGCACGCTCCCCCTCGAGGAGGACGGCCTTCGCATCATCGCCTCGCACATCGACGCGCCGCGCGTGGATATCAAGCAGAATCCCCTCTATGAGGACAGCGGCATGGCCTTCCTCAAGACCCACTACTACGGCGGCATCAAAAAATATCAGTGGACGGCCATCCCCCTCGCCCTTCACGGCGTCGTCATCTTAAAGGACGGCACAAAGGTCACCGTCAAGGTCGGCGAGGACCCCAAGGACCCCGTATTCTACATCAACGACCTTCTCCCCCACCTCGGCGGCGAACAGATGAGCGGCAGCGCCAACAAGATCATCGAGGGCGAACAGCTCAACGTGCTCGTCGGCGGCATGCCCTATCCCGACAAAGAGGTGAGCGACAAGATCAAACTCAACGTTTTGAACGTTCTCAACGGCAAGTACGGCATCACGGAGGAGGATTTCCTCTCTGCGGAGCTCTCGGCCGTGCCCGCCTTCCCCGCCCGCGACGTCGGGTTCGACAGGGCCCTCATCGGCGCCTACGGGCATGACGACAGGGTCTGCGCCTATCCCGCGCTTACGGCCGTTCTCGACAACGAGACCCCTCATACCGTGCTTGCGATGCTCGTCGACAAGGAAGAGATCGGCAGCGAGGGCAACACGGGCATCCAGTCCAAGGTCTATGAGGACCTCATGGAAGAGATCTCCCTCGCCTTGGGGGCCAATTTCAGAAAGGTGAGAGCGGCCTCGAAGTGCCTCTCCTCGGACGTCACGGCGGCATTCGACCCCAATTTTGCGGGCGTTTACGAGAAGATGAACGCGGCCATCCTCTCCTGCGGGACTGCGATGTGCAAGTTCACGGGGGCGCGCGGCAAGAGCGGCAGCAACGACGCCAATGCAGAATTTATCGGGGAAGTCAGAAAGATGTTTTCGGAAGAGGGCGTCGTCTGGCAGACGGCCGAGCTCGGCAAGGTGGACATCGGCGGGGGCGGCACGGTCGCAAAGTTCGTCGCTAATCTCAACATCGACACTGTCGATCTAGGCGTACCCGTCGTCTCCATGCACGCGCCGTGGGAAGTCATCTCCAAGGCCGACCTGTACAGCAATTACAAGGCATTTTTGGCATTTATGAAGTGATTTCGCGCTCCCCCCCAAGGGGGTCAGGCCTTCGCCGTTCATTCAGAGCGCGGCGATGGATCCCTGCAAACGAGATGAGCTCCGCAGGTCTGATGGGATCCTTCGGTTTCTATGCTCCCTCAGGATGAGCAGTAATGCTCATTTTCGATCAAAAAAAAACACCCCTCATGGGGTGTTTTTTTATCAGACAAGTTCAATGATGGCGGTCTCTGCGCCGTCGCCGCGGCGCTCGCCGAGGAGATAGATCCTCGTGTATCCGCCGCCCTGTCCGAGCTCTTCCTTCCGCTGCGCATACTTGGGCGCGAGCTCGTCGAAGAGTTTCTCCATCAAGGGATGCTGATGGTCCTGCGTGCGTTTCTTGAAATCGCTCTTCTTCTCGTCGAAGGGCTTGATCTCTTGAAGGTCGTACGTCTTTGCCATGACCGCGCGGCGGGCGGCAAGTTTCTTGGGACCGTCCTTATACGTCTTGGTCCTGATCTCCTTGCCCTTCTTGTCCGTGGCGACTTTCTCGACCTCGACGACGTCGTCGTAGGTGTTGACGGCCTTGGTGATGAGCTTTTCAACATAGGGCTGGAGCTGCTTGGCTCTTGCCTGCGTCGTTTCGATTTTCCCGTACCAAAGGAGCTGGGAGGCTTGATTCCTCAAGATCGCAAGTCTCTCCTTTGTGGGTCTGCCTAATTTCCCGGGCATCTTTTAATCCTCCTTTTTTTCAAGCGAAAGACCGTACTGTTCGAGTTTTTGCATGACTTCGTCGAGAGATTTCTTGCCGAGGTTCCTCACCTTGAGCATCTCGTCCTCCGTCTTGCGGATGAGGTCTTCCACAGTGTGAATGTTCGCGCGTTTCAGACAGTTGTAGGAACGGACGGAGAAGTCCATGTCCTCGATCTTCATACTGAGGATCTGCTGCTGTTTGTCGTCGTCCGTCTTGACGAGGATATCCATATCCTTGATGGTATCCGAAAGGTTGACGA
>CANREC010000058.1 GCA_947629535.1 uncultured Clostridia bacterium
AGGGCGGAAAAAGATGTTTCCCCCCGCAAGGGGAGAGCCCCTTGGCGTCCCTCGCAAGGATGGGTCTCTTGGCGTCCCTCGCAAGGACGGGCTCTTCCGACGCCTCCCCCTCACTGAGGGGGAGGGTAGGGTGGGGGTGCCACGCCAAAGTCAATATCACAAACAGGAGTTAATCTATGAATTTATCACCCAAACAGATCGTAAACGAACTCAATAAGCACATCATCGGGCAGGAAGAGGCCAAGAAGGCCGTCGCCATTGCCCTGCGCAACCGCTATCGCCGCGCACAGCTCTCGCAGGAGCTCCGCGACGAGATCACGCCCAAAAACATCATCATGAAGGGTCCCACGGGCGTCGGCAAGACGGAGATCGCGCGGCGGCTCGCCAAGCTCGTCAAGGCTCCCTTCGTCAAGGTGGAAGCCACCAAGTACACCGAAGTCGGCTACGTCGGCAAGGACGTCGAGGGCATGGTCCGCGATCTCGTCGAATGCGCCTACCGCCTCGTCAAGGACGAAAAGGCGAAGGAAGTCCGCGTCAAGGCGACCGACGCCGCCGAAAAGAAGATGGTCAAGCTCCTTGCCGAACTCAAGAAGAACGACCGCGGCGAGACGGCCCGCGAAGTCTTTGAACAGGATCTCCTTGAATCGCTCCGCAAGGGCGCCTTTGACGATACGGTCATCGAGGCCGACGTCAAGGACGAGATCAAGGCCATGGAACTCATGCCGGGCGGGGCGGCCATCAACCTCGGCTCCATCTTCGGCGAAGTGCTCCCGCCCAAGCGCAAGAAACGCAAGCTCACCGTCAAAGAGGCCATGCAGCTGTATATCGCCGAGGAGAGCGAGAAACTCATCGACGAGGACGCCGCCAAGGAAGAGGCCCTGAGAAGGGCCGAGAACGACGGCATCATCTTTATCGACGAGATCGACAAGATCGCGGGGAAGGAGAGCGGCAGCATCGACGTCAGCCGCGAGGGCGTGCAGAGGGACATTCTTCCCATCGTCGAGGGGACGACCGTCATGACCAAGTACGGCGCCGTCAAGACGGACTACATTCTCTTCATCGCGGCGGGCGCCTTCCACGTCTCCAAGGTCGAGGACCTCATTCCCGAACTTCAAGGCCGTTTCCCCGTCTCCGTTGAGCTCAAATCACTCACAAAAGAGGATTTTGTGCAGATCTTGACGAATACGGAACACTCGCTCACCCAACAGTATGCCGTGCTTTTGGCGGTGGATAACATCGACCTCAAGTTCACGCCCGACGCCATCGACGCCATTGCGGAGATCTCCGAGGAGATCAATCTCACGAGCGAGGACATCGGCGCACGGAGACTTCATACTGTCATGGAATATCTTCTCGAGGACATCTCCTTCAATGCGGGCGGTAGCGACTATCCCGTCATTCCCGTGGAGATCAACCGCGCCTATGTGGAAGAACACCTCAAGAACATGACGAGCGACAGAAATCTGAAAAAATATGTGCTGTAGGTTTCGCGCGATTTCTTTTGCTCGGCCCGCGGCCGCGCGGGAGGCAGGATGAGCGTACTACCACAATTTTTCATTCTTCATTCTTAATTTCTCTAAAGGAGCACATATGATCAATATTCCCAAGGGGACAAAGGACGCACTGCCGTCCGAGATCTACAAGTGGCACTTCATCGAGGCGGCGGCGAGAAGGACTTCCGAGAAGTACGGTTTCAAGGAGATCCGCACGCCCGTCTTTGAGCACACAGAGCTCTTTTCCCGCGGCGTGGGGGACACCACCGACGTCGTCACCAAGGAGATGTACACTTTCCTCGACAAGGGCGGCCGCTCGGTGACCCTTCGTCCCGAGGGCACGGCGGGCGTCGCGCGGGCCTTCATCGAGAACGGCCTGCAGGGCGGAGCCATGCCCTTCAAGACGTACTATCTCATCTCCGCCTTCCGCTATGAGCGGCCGCAGGCGGGGAGACTTCGGGAATTTCACCAGTTCGGCGCCGAGCTCTACGGCGCAGAGGGCCCCGCGGCGGACGCCGAGACCATCGCCTTTGCCTACAGATTTTTGAGGGAGATCGGCGTCATCACGGCCGTGAAACTCCACATCAATTCCATCGGCTGCCCCGCCTGCCGCGCCAAGTATCAGGCGGCCTTAAAGGAATATTTCCGTCCCCATCTCGGGGAGATGTGCGAGGATTGCAGGAGCCGTTTCGACAAAAATCCCATGCGCATGATCGATTGCAAGGAAGAAAATTGCAAGAAGTACACGGCGAACGCGCCGCGCATGCTCGATTTCCTCTGCGAAGAATGCAGGGCGCACTTCGAGGGGGTGAAGTCCCTTCTGACGGCTGCGGGCGTCTCCTATGACGTCGATCCTTCCATCGTGCGCGGACTCGACTATTACAGCCGCACGGTATTTGAATTTACGAGCGACGCCCTCGGCGCACAGAGCACGGTGCTCGGCGGCGGCAGATACGATACGCTCCTTTCCCAGCTCGGCGCAAAGCCCACACCCGCCGTCGGTTTTGCGGCGGGTTTAGAGCGGCTCATCATGCTGCTCGACGCCCTCAACATCTCTCCCGCGGAGAAGAAGGCGGACTGCTATCTCCTCGGCATGGACGAAAATTCCCGCGAGAAGGCCTTTCTCCTCGCCGAAGTTCTCCGCAGCGAGGGCCTTATCTGCGAGACAGACCTTCTCGGCCGCTCCGTCAAGGCGCAGTTCAAGTATGCGGACAAGCTCGGCGCGAGGTTCGTCGTCGTCCTCGGCGAAGAGGAGCTCAGCGAGGGAGCCGCCGAAGTCAAGGATATGGAAACATCGGCGTCGGTGCGGGTAAGATTCGGCGCTTTGGCACAATATATCAAACAGAGGAGGAAAGTGTAAATGGTAAAAGAGGTGAGCGGTCAAGAGCTCGACAGGCTCGTGACGCAGGAAAAAAAGGCAGTTGTATGCGATTTTTGGGCGTCTTGGTGCGGTCCGTGCCGCATGCTCGGGCCCGTCATGGAGACGATGAGCGAGGAGTTCAAGGACAGGGCGGAGTTCGTCAAGGTCAACGTCGACGAAAACGGCGACCTTGCCGCGTCGCTCGGCATTTTCTCCATTCCCGACGTATTTGTCTTTGAGGACGGCGAGGTCAAGGCGCACAACCTCGGATTCCTTCCCGAGGAGCAGATGCGCGACTGGCTCGAGGAAAACTTGTAAAAATGAAAAATTGTGGTGAGCGCTCGTCCCGACCCTGAGCGTAGCCGAAGGGGAAATGCCCTCAAACGGGCGGAGCGCTATATTCTTAAAATCAAAAAAACCGTCACATATGTGACGGTTTTTGCATATTTTCACAAATCAGTTGTCGTTGAACGTCGCCTTCTTGAGCGTGTAGGTCATCGTGCCGAGATTGTACATCGCCGCGTTCTCAAAGCGGAGAAGGACGCTGCGGTACTTCTTGGAATTTTCGTCCTTCCGCGCCGCGTAGAAGAAACTGCGGGTCGGCCCGGGCTGGGCCATGTCATAGGCCGCCGAGACGCGCACGGCGTCGATGTTCCCCTCGATCTGCTCGCCGTTGAGTTCAAAGCTGACGGCTGTCGAGACAGATTCCGCGCCGAGTTTCACGGTGACGGGCCGTTGCGTCTGCGGGTCGACGGTGACGAAGGGGACGAGAGAATTGGCCGAGGAGAGATTGAGGCCGCGCAGGGCGATGGGGATCTGCTCATTGTCGAGGAAGGTCTCCTCATAGCCGAGCTCGATCGTCCCCGTGCGCGACGTTTTCCGCGATTCGGGCGCGGCGATGTCGAGCGAATATTCCGCATCCGAGAGGTCTTGGGCATAGGTGAGCCCATAGGTGAATTCATACGTCGTGTACCATGACGGGTCATTCTGCGAGGAATAGGGGACGGTCGCGTGGACGGACTTCCGGCTCTTGACGGGGCGAAGGCCCTCTTCTGCCCGCGTGAACCAGACGTCGCTCACCATAAAATCCTCGAATGTATCCCCTTGGGCCCCGCCGTTTGCGTAGTTCCCCGTGATGTTGAGTTCGGTATGAAAACGGTACAAGAGCGCCGAACTCTCCGTCTCGGCGGTCAATTCCGTCACATAAGTGCCCTTTTCGTAGTGGACGGACACGCCGTCCGTCGCGTTCTCAAGGAAAGAGACCTCGTATTCGAGCCGTTCGCTCTTCCCCGTGGGATTTTCCACGGTGTTGTCGTAGTACCAGTTGGATGAAAAGCCGAGCGTCATCGTTCCGCCGCACCCAACGAGGAGCGCGAGAGGCGCAAGGAGCGCGAGCGCCGAGAGGCGTTTTTTCTTCATGAGTTCCCTCCGAAACAAGATTCCTTTGCCATTATAACACATTTTTTTTCATTTGTAAAAATAAAACGGCGAAATATCGGAAATTTTCACGCAAGTATGCTATAATAGAGAAAATATTTTCTTTAGGTGAACGAATGACCAACCTTATCTGCGCTCCGACGTTGAATGACGCCCTGCGTGCGCTCACGTCGCTCGTGGAAGAGAGCGAGGGGCGGGGCGACAGGATCACCGTGTTCTGCGAGGACAAGCTCACTCTTCTCGCCGAGAAGGCGTCCGTTTTGCGCTCCAAGGGGACCTTTCTCACGGAAGTGACGACCTTTGCCCGTTTCCTTAAGGGGGACAGGGCCATCCTCTCTAAACAGGGCTCCGTCATGGCGATCTCTTCCATTCTGCGCGAGCACGAGGGCGAACTCGGCTGTTTCAAACGCTCGGCCGCGCAGGCCGTGTACGAGACGATCGCGCAGCTCCTCTCTTCCAAAGTGGATCCAAAGACGCTGAAGTGCAGCGCGGACGAGACGGAGGGCATGCTCTCCCGCAAGCTCACGGACCTTGCGCTCGTGCTCGAAAAATATGAGGAATTTTTGCGGAAAAGGGAGCTCGTCGACGAAAACGGCTACCTCTCCCTCTTGCCCGAGAAGATCTCGGAGACGCTTGCGGGGCGGCATGTCGTCTTTTTTGCCTTTCCTTCCTTCACCCGTCAGGCGATGGAAGGGGTGAGGGCGGCGCTGCTTGCCGCAAAACACGTCACGGGAGTCTTTCTCTCGGGGGAAGCCCCCGCCTACACCAACGAGGCGGCGGAGCTCTTCCGCACGGCCGCCGAGGAGTGCGGAGAGGTACAGGTCACAGACCTTCCGAGCAGTCTCGAAGGGGACGCCGCCTTCCTCGCCGCGCGGCTGTTTTCCCCCGACGCCTACGGCGAAAAGCCCGAAAAGCGCAAGATCCGTCTCTTCCGCGCCGCCGACGAGGGGAGCGAGACGGAGACTGTCTGCGCCCTCATCCGAAAATATGTCGCGGAAAGGGGGCTCAGATTCCGCGATTTTGCCGTCCTTCTCCCCGACAAGGACAGATTCATGCAGACGGAGCGCATCTTTGCGGACTTTCGCATCCCCTTCTTTTCGGACCGCAAACGCCCGCTGTCCGAGCATCCCTTCTGCCGTTTCGTCTTTGACCTGCTCGCCTGCGTCCATGACGGCGGGACGGGGAATTCCGTGGACGCGGCGCTCTCTTCCGTCTACTTCGGCGAGGCGGACGATCTGCGCAACTATCTGCTGAAATTCGGCGGCTACCGCGGCGCGGTGAACAGAAGTATCAAGGATTGCGCCAAGGGGTACGACCGCGAGGCGCTCGAGGGCGCCCGCGCGCGGCTCCGCGCCTGCATTGCCCTGTTCCCCCGCGAGGGGAAGGGGAAGAAGTACACCTCCGCCGTGCGTTCCCTCTATGCGCTCGTCGGGGGAGAGGAGCGGACGGAAACTCTTTCCGCAAAGTTCGAGGGGGCCGAAAAGGAATTTCTCGACCTTGCGCGTCTCGAAGAATTTCTCTGCGAAGTCGAGCGGATCGCGGGGGAAGAGACATTCACGGCCAAGGAGTTTTCCGACCTTCTCAAGAGCGGGCTCTCCTCTCTCGAAGTCGCCATGATCCCGCAGTCGGCGGACGCCGTCTTTTTGGGGGACGCGACGGAGAGCAGATCCGAGCGCGTCGCCGTGCTCTTCCTTCTCGGCGCGGACGAATCGCTGCCCCGCGTCTCCAACGACACGGCCGTCATCACGGACGGGGAGATCAAGCGGCTGAAGGCCCTCTCCCTCGAGATCGAACCGCAGATCGGCGTCGTCAACGCGCGTGCGAGGGAAAGTCTCTATCTCAACCTCTGTTCCTTCAAAAACGCGCTCTTTATCGGATGTCCTCTCCGCGTCAAGGGGGAAGAGGCAAGGCGGGGCGAGGCCTTTTTGTCCGTCTCCCGCATGTGCGAGAGGACGCCTCTTCCCGATATTTCACTCTATCTCGCCGCAGAGAGGGGACCCGCGCTCCGTGCGCTCTTCCGCCTTTCGGAGGGGTACAGGATGGGCGAAACGGACAGCGCGGAGCTGTTTTTATCCCTTAAAACTCTCCTCGGGGAGACGGGCGACGGCGCCCTTCTCGGGCGGTTCCTCGGTGGCCGCGGCAAACGGGCGGAAAAGCTCCCGTCCCTTCTCTTCAGGGGACAGATCTCGCCGAGCCTTCTCGAGACCTATTTCGAGTGCCCCTACAAGAGTTTCTTCTCCTACGGGCTCAGAATACGCGAGCGCGAGGAGCGGAGCGCCCTCGACACCGACACGGGCTCTTTCGTCCACAAAGTCTTGGAAATGCTTGCGCCGAAGTTCGGGGAGCTCGAGAACGAAGAGACCTGCCGCGCCCTCGCGGAAGAGACGGCGAGGGCGCTCCTTTCGGACCCCGCCTACGCCTTTATGACGGACACGGGGGCGGGCGCGTACACGGGCGCAAGGCTCGAAAAGGAGTGCGGCGCCGTCACGGCGGCCTGTTTCCGCCAGCTCCGCGGCTCCGCCTTCCGCGTCGAAGCCTCCGAAAAGGAGATCTCCCTTCCCGCCCTCAACCTCTATGGGAAGGCCGACCGCGTCGACGTCTCGGACGGGTATGTCCGCATCATCGACTATAAGACGGGGGAGATCGACGACAAGCCCTCCGCCTACTATACGGGAAGAAAATTGCAGCTTGAGCTCTATCTTCTCGCCGCGAGCGAGGGGAAAACGCCCGTCGGGGCCTTCTACTTCCCCGCCCGCGAGGAATTTGCCGACGACGACGGCCCGCTCTACCGCATGAAGGGATTCTTCGTCAAGGACGACGAGGTGCTTTCCCGCATGGATACCGAGCGAACGGCGGGGGAGAGCGCATTCTATGAGGGCGGCAAGGAGCGGAGCGCGCGGGGGCTCCCGCAGGGGGAGTTTGAGGATTTCCTCGGCTATTCGCTTCTCGTCGCGGAACAGGCCGTCAAAGAGATGGAGCAGGGCAACGTTGCGCCCTCTCCCTTCGTTTCGGCATGCGACTGGTGCAAATTCAAGGGCGCATGCGGATTCTCGGGAGACGCGCGGAAGGGCGCCTCCCGCGTCACATGCGCACAGATCGCCGCCGTTTCCAAGGCGGAAAGGGGGGAGAAATGAACTTTACATCCGAACAGCAGACAGCGATCGACGCGCGCGGAAGGATCATCGTCTCCGCCTCCGCGGGCAGCGGAAAGACGGCGGTCATGATCGAGCGGCTTGTCTCCCTCATCCTCGGCGGGACGGACATCCGCGAAGTCCTCGCCCTCACCTTCACCAACAAGGCGGCCGCGCAGATGCGGGACAGGCTCCGCACGGCCCTCTCCGAGCGCCTCTCCGTCGCAGAGGAAGGGGAGCGGGCACGGCTCAAGGACCAGCTGGCCGCCCTTCCGCTTGCCGAGATCGGGACCATCCACGCCTTCTGCGGCAGGCTCGTCAGGACCAATTTCTATCTCTGCGACGCCGACGCGTCCTTCGGTATCATTTCGTCCGACGACGCGGCGGGGAGATCTCTGCAAAACCGCGCCCTCGACGTCGTCTTTGAGGACGCCTATGAGAAGAAGGACCCCGCCTTTTTGGACCTTCTCTCCGTCTATTTCCACAAGAAGAAGGACAAGAGGCTGCGGGAGATCCTGCTCGACCTCTACAAAGAGGTGCGCGGCCTCGGGGACTACCGCGAGCGGCTTGAGGCCTCTTCCCCGCAGTTCTTTGACGCGTGCGAGTATCTGCGCGAAGGATATCAAAAGACGGTGGAGCTGCTTATCGGGCGGCTCGAAGAGACGGCTCTCTTTTTTGACGGGGAGAAGGCGGGAGCGTTCGCGCGCGAGCTCCTCTCCTATTTGGAGCCGCTGCGGGGAAAGACGCTCTTTGAGATGGCCGCGGCGGTCGGTCCCTTCAAGGCGTCCAATACGCCGTCCAAGACAAAGATGACGGGCGCGGCGCTCGACAATATGATCTTCCTCGGCAACGCGCGGAAAAAAATCAAAGAGTTATATGCCGATTTAGCGACCTATGCGGACGAAAATACGGAGCGGGAGAGAAACGAGGCCGCCGAGGTGACCGCGCGGGAGCTCTCCGCCCTTCTCCTTCGGTTCGACGACGAATATGCGCGGCTCAAGCGGGAGGCGAACGTGCTCGACTACAACGACCTCGAGCACTTTGCCCTCAAAGTTCTCTCGGACGAAGAGGCCCTGAGCGCCCTGCGGGCGAGATACACGCACGTCTTTGTGGACGAATATCAGGACGTCAACCGCGTGCAGGAGCGCATCCTCTCCATGATCGCGGGGCGGGAAGTCTTTCTCGTCGGCGACAGCAAGCAGGCCATCTATGGGTTCCGCGGCAGCAATTCGCAGTTCTTCGAGGAAAAACGCATTGCCTTCCGCGGCGGCGGGGGAGATCTGCCCCTCAACCGCAATTTCCGTTCGGCCGAGGGCGTTCTCTCCGCCGTCAACCGCGTGTTTGCGCCCCTTATCGGGGGATATGAGCCTATGACGGGCGGCGACCGCTACGACGGACATGTCGGCGAGGTCAGATTCCATACCGTCGTCCGCGAAAAGAGGGAGAAAGAGACGCTCGGCGTCTATTCCGTTCTCGCGGACGGAAGGGAGAAGAGACCCGACGAGATCGCGACATATGTTGCAGATCTCATCGAGGAAGAGATCGCCTCCGACCTCTACGACCCCGACGCAAAGGGGGAAGAGGGGACGAAAGTGCGCAAGACGGAGTTCGGCGACATCGCCGTGCTCGTCCGCAGACATTCCGCCGCGATGGGGCCCGTCGTCCGTGAACTCAGCCGCCGCGGGATCCCCGTCTCCGCCTCGTGCGCCGTCAACATCTGCGACTTTGCCGAGGCGCAGCTCTGCCTCGACTGGCTGTCATTGCTTGACAATGCCGAGCAGGACGCCCCGCTCGCCGCCGCGCTCCTCTCCGCCGTCGGCGGGCTCACCGAGGACGAGCTCGCTGCCGTCCGCCTCGCCTATCCCGAGGTCTACACCTTCCGCGACGCCTGCAAACTCTATGCCTATGCCGACGACGGTAAATTCGACAGAGAGAGCGACCCCGTCTCCGTAAAACTCAGAACTTTCTATACATTTTTCAAGGGCCTTCGGCTGAAGGCGCAGGCGCTCACGGCCGCCGACGTCCTCTCCCTTTTGCTCTCGGCGGGGCTTGAGACGCAGATCGCCGCGTGCGGGGACAGCGAGGCGCTCTCCCGCGTCCGCCGCCTCATCGCCGTGTGCGAGGGGTCAAGCGTGCATGAGTTCCTTGCAAGCCTCAAGTCGAGCGGCTATGAGCTCGACTATGCGGGCGGCGGGGGAGAAAACGCCGTACAGGTGCTCACCATGCACTCCGCGAAGGGGCTCGAGTTCCCCGTCGTCATCGCCGTCGACCTCGACGTGCCCTTCCACGGCCCCGACAAGAAGGAAGTCATCTTCACCGAGCGGTTCGGCGTCTCGGCCAAGGCGTACGATCTCGAAAAGAGGCGCGTCTACCAGACCGTCGCCCGCCGCGCGTCCCGCCTCTTGCAGGCGGAAGAGGAACGTCTCGGCGAAAAAAATCTCCTCTATGTCGCGATGACGCGGGCAAAATACCGCCTGCACATGCTCTTCGAGGAGAAGGAAGAGGCGCTTTCGCCCGACTACGCGGGCAGGCTCTCGGACTTCATCGACAGGAAGGCCATGGGCGACCTCTTCGCCCCGCCTCCCGCACAGCAGGCCGCCCCGCTCGGGCGCAGCCCCTACACGGGAGAGGAGAACGCCGCGCTCACCGAAAAACTCCGCGCCGTCTACCGCATGCCGTACCCCTTCGCCGAGAGCGTCCCGCTCCCCCTCAAGAGTTCCGCCACCGCCAGGTCTACCGCAAATTCTACGATCTCGTGTAAGGAGCGCAAAAATGGACGACAAATGCATCATGG
>CANREC010000059.1 GCA_947629535.1 uncultured Clostridia bacterium
ATCCCGAGCGTGTCGAGGGATCTCCACCGCAATAGAGATTTCTCGACTACGCCTTCGGCTCCGCTCGAAATGACATAAAGGGGGCCCACCCGCCCGTGTCATGTTGCCCCGCATTCATTCTGAGGCGTCGCCGAAGGCGGCGTGTCGAATGAAAAAAAGCGGACCCAAGGGTCCGCTTTCTGTGTTCTGTGATTTTAAGTTAAACTCTTTCGACTTTGCCGCTCTTGAGACATCTCGCGCAGACGTAGCCGTTTTCCACCTTGCCGTCCTGCACGAAGGAAACCTTCTGCACGTTTGCCTTAAAAGCTCTCCTCGTCTTACGGTTGGAGTGGCTGACGTTGTTGCCCGACGTCTGGCCCTTCCCGCAGATACTGCATACTCTCGACATATCTCCACCTCCAAATGGGTATTTCCAAAGCAAAATGTGCCCCCTTTTTCGGGAACCGATATATATCATACCAAAGAAATCCCGAAAAAGCAATTAAAAACGGCGGGTTTTCCCGAAAAAATTTTGCCGTTTTGCCAAATTTTTACCGATATTGCTTGCAAAAAAAGGGACAATAGGATAAAATAGGAAAGAGAAAAGTTCAAAGGAGCAGGTATGTCTGTCAGCACGAGCAACGCTTACGGAAAAATATCCATATCCGACCTTGCGATCGCAAAGGTCGCTTCTCAGGCTGCTGTCGAGAGTTACGGGATCGTGGATACCGTTTCCCATCGCTTTTCGGACACGCTTGCGGAGCTTCTCAAGAAGGATGCGGGAGGCAAGGGCGTCAAAGTGACGACCCAAGGGAACCGTATATTCATCGACGTCTACGTTCTCATCAAATACGGCGTCTCCATCGAGGCCGTGGCCGAATCGCTGAAGGAGTCCATCAAATATAAAGTGGAAAACTTCACGGGCATGATCGTGGATACCGTAAACGTCAACGTCATCGGTCTCAAATTATAACGAGCCGCCGTTTCCGTTTGATCAGGAGAAATTTTTCGATGCAAAAAACCATCAATTGCGCCGTATTCCGTAAAATGGTGCTTGTCGGGGCCAAACAGCTCGACAACAACAGGGCCAAGGTGGACGCTCTGAACGTGTTCCCCGTGCCCGACGGCGATACGGGCACAAATATGTCGCTTACCATGCAGTCGGCAGTCAAAGAACTGTCGAACTGCGCAAGCAATACCTTCCCCGAGGTCTGCGATTGCATCTCCAAGGGCGCCCTGCGCGGCGCGAGGGGGAACTCGGGCGTCATTCTGTCCCAGATCTTCCGCGGCATCTGCTCCGTTCTCCGCGACAGCAAGCCCGAGGTCGACACAAGGACCTTTGCCAAGGCCATGGAGGCGGGCACAAAAGTCGCCTACAATGCCGTCTCCATCCCCAAAGAGGGGACCATTCTTACCGTCGTCCGCATGATGAGCGAATTTGCCGCGAAGAATGCGGGGAAACTGCGCGACTTCGAGACCTTCCTTCCCGCCGTCATCGAGGAGGGGGACAGGGCGCTCGCCAAGACCCCCGAACTTCTGCCCGTACTGAAGAAAGCGGGCGTCGTGGACTCGGGCGGCGTCGGCCTCATGACCATCATGCGCGGCTTTCAGGCGGCGCTCATGGGCGAGGAGATCGCCTCGGACGTCCCCACCGACGCGGCACAGCAGGATCCCAACGACGTGTTCGGCGACAACTCCGAGATCATCAACATGGACCTCGGCGACATCCAGTTCGCCTACTGCACGGAATTCTTTGTCATCAATCTCAAGAAGAGCACGACGCTTGCCGACATCGATAAACTCAAAGAGAGCCTCATGGGCATCGGCGATTCCGTCATCTGCATCGGCGACCTCGAGATGATCAAGGTCCACGTCCACACGAATACGCCCGGCGTCGCGCTCACCTATGCGCTGGAGCTCGGCGAGCTCGACAGGATCAAGATCGAGAACATGCTCGAGGAGAACAGGGCGCTCAAGGCCAAGATCGCCGCCGAAAAGAAGGATCAGGGCATGCTCGCCATCTGCACGGGGCAGGGCCTTTCGGACATCTTCAAGGATCTCTTCATCGACCGCGTCATCGAGGGCGGGCAGACCATGAATCCCTCCGCGTCCGACATCGCAACGGCCGTGCAGAAGATCAATGCCGACAACGTGTTCGTTTTCCCCAACAATAAGAACATCATTTTAGCGGCCGAACAGGCCAAGGCGCTCGTCGAGAACAGGACCATTCACGTCATTCCCACCAAGAATGTCCCCCAAGGCTTTGCGGCCGCGCTCTCCTTCGATCCCGACGCCTCGGCGGAAGAGAACAAGACCAACATGATCCACGCGCTCGACAACGTCCGCGCAGGCAGCGTCACCCATGCCGTCCGTACGACGAACGTCAACGGATTCTCCATCAAAGAGGGCGACATCATCGGCCTTGACGACAAGAAGATCCTCGCCAAGAGCAATGACATCGACGAGACGGTGCTCAAACTTCTCGATCGGCTGAAGGACGACTCGCACGAGGTCATCACGCTCTACTACGGTGAAGGCGTAAAAGAGGAAGAGGCCGCGGCGCTGTCGGAGAAGGTGCAGGAGGCCTTCCCGAACTGCGACGTCGACTATCACTATGGCGGCCAGCCCGTGTATTACTATCTACTTTCTTTGGAATAAACTTAAGGAGCGGGGCAACCCGCTCTTTTGTAAAATTGAACGCTATGCGAAGGAGCCCGCTGGGGCAGAGTGAGCACGGGTGTCTCCGCTCATCCTGAGCGAATGCGAAGGATCCCCTCAAACGAAGTCCGCCCGTTTAATGAGATTCTTCGGCTACGCCTCAGAATGAGCGCGCGGGGGCAACATGACGCGGGAGTGAGGGGCAACAAGGAGCGCGGGGGCGCGCCACCCTTCGGACGGGTCGTTTCCGCGGAAAACGATCTGTCCGGAATAATGTAGCAGAGGTCACATCATATGCAACTCAACGAATTAAAGGGCATCGGCCAAAGCCGCGCCAAGGAATTCAGCAAGCTCGGCGTCTCCACGACGGCGGAGCTCATCCGCTGCTATCCGAGGACCTATCTCGACATGACGAACCGCGTCTCCGTTCGGGAAGTCGTCCACAACGACATGGCGCTCATCGCCTGTAAGCTCATCTATGTGGAACCCTTGCGGACGGGCGGAAAATACAAGAACAAGACCGTCCGCGCCCTCTTGGAGCAGGGACGGGACAATTTCACGGCCGTGTGGTTCAACCAACCTTACGTCGCCCAAAAACTGACGCCGGGGGAGTATCTCTTCTACGGCAGGGTGCAGAACTACTACGACCGTATCTCTCTCATCAATCCCACCTTTGAACGGCTCGACACCAACAGCAGGCTGAAGGGCCTCGTTCCCGTCTATCCCTTGAAGAGCGGCATTCCGCAGTGGCTCGTCCGTGACGGCGTGCAGAAGGCGCTTGCCGCAGAGCGGCCGAGCTCGCTCATCCCCGCACAGCTCCTCGCCAAATACGGGCTGACCCCGCTCGGCGAGGCCTTCCGCAAGATCCATCTCCCGCAGAGCCGTAAGGAGATGCAGGACGCCGCCGAACGCCTCGCCATCGAGGAATATTTCACCCTGATCGCCGCATTCAAGCTCATCAAGGGGGACAGGACTGAGGCGCGGACCAACCGCTACACGGTGACAGAACGCGAGGTCGCCGCCTTTGAAAAGCGGTTCCCGTTCACCTTTACAGGGGGCCAGCAGGCGGCCGTGCGGGCCATTTATGACAACGTCACTTCCCCGCACCGCATGAACAGGCTCTTGCAGGGGGACGTCGGCAGCGGAAAGACGGCCGTCGCGCTCACGGGCATCTTCATGGCCGTGAAAAGCGGATTTCAGGCCGTCTATCTCTCCCCGACGGAAGTCCTCGCCGCCCAGAACTACGCCCTTTTGCAGAGGATCTTTCCCGACTACAGGGTGGGGTACCTTGCGGGCGCCTCGACCGTCAAGGAGAAGAGGGAGATAAAGGAAGCCCTCTCCCGCGGCGAGGTCGACATTCTCTGCGGCACGCATGCCGTCTTGCAGGCGGACGTGCAGTTCGAAAGGCTCGCCTTCTGCGTCTGTGACGAACAGCACCGTTTCGGCGTCGCCCAACGCAATTCCCTCAGCGAGAAAGGGGAAGATCTCGACATTCTCGTCATGTCGGCAACGCCCATTCCGCGCACCCTGTCGCTCGTGTTTTACGGCGATCTCGACGTCACGACCATTCCCGATAAGCCCGCCGAGCGCATCCCCGTCACGACGGCGATCATCCCCCCGCGCAAGTACGACGACATGTTCGGCTGGATACGGCGGGAGATCAGACAGGGACGGCAGGCCTACTTCGTCTGTCCCAAGATCGAGGACGACGAGGGACAGGCCACTTCCGCCGAAGAACTCTACGATAAACTCAAGACCCAATTGCCCGAGATCCGTTTCGGACTTCTCCATGGCAGAATGCGCGAGAGAGAAAAAGAGGGTACCATGTCCGCGTTCAAGCGCGGGGAAATCGATGCATTGGTCGCGACGACGGTCATCGAAGTCGGCGTGGACGTGCCCGCCGCGACGGTCATGGTCATCTACGATGCAGACCGTTTCGGCCTGTCTCAGCTCCACCAACTCCGCGGCCGTGTGGGCAGGGGAGCCGACAAGAGTTACTGTTTCCTTCTCACCGAATCGGAGAGCGAGACGGCCTTGGAGCGGCTGAGCATTCTGAAGAGCACGGCGGACGGATTCGAACTCGCCGAGCGGGATCTGGAGCTCCGCGGCAGCGGCGACTTTTTGGGGACCAGACAGAGCGGAAAATTTTTGAATGAGATCAAGAATCTGCAGTACACGTCGAACGCCATCTTCACGGCCAAGAAACTTGTCGACGAGGCCTTTGAGCGCGGCCTTGACCAAGACCGCATCCGCTCCGCCGCCATGGAGAAGTACGAGAGCTTGAAGGACGTGGTATTGAATTGAGAATTGTGGCAGTACGCTCATCCTGAGCGAATGCGAAGGATCCCAGAAAACTGGCGGAGAGGGTGATCAAAGGCTTCACCCCTCAGGGGGGGAGCTGTCGCGCTGTTCTTGCGCGACTGAGGAGGGGTGCTCACAATTGCGCCCCTCATCATTGGGATGCCCCTCATCCGTCTGCCTTACGGCAGCCACCTTCCCCCCTCAGGGTGAAGGCTTTGCACTCATTTTGAGCCGCAGGCGAAGGATCTCATTAGACTTACGGAGCTCTGCCCGTTTGTCGGGATGCATCGCTACGCTCTGCATGAACACAAGCGACCCCCGTTCACCCTGCCGCGCGGGCACAGAAAAGAGGTCGCAGCATTTCGGAGAACTTAAAGGCGTCTCGATCGACATTCTCTGCGGCCGCAAGGAGTGGTGAACGGGGCGGAGAGGTCAAAAATCGCTTGCATTTTCTGCGGAAGAGACGTATAATAGAAAAGACCGAACCATGGGCCTGTTTCGGATTCGATTGCAAGCGGATGGTGTCGGACGCACGTCGGAGGCTCGGCTCCGTAACAACGGAAAAATTTTAATTGCTGACGATAAATCCAGCAGACGTGCTACCGCGCGCAGGGCTCGTGCCCGCCGCGTAGCGCTTGCGGCTTAACCTACGGGTTGCCCCGTCCTTCCCCGAAGGCCTACGGTCGGGGATAGGGCGTAATCAAGTAGGGAACGTTGCCCCTCGGCGGATCTCCCCCGAAGGGCGAGGCATTTCGGAGATGTGCATGCGGAGGAGCTTGTCTGCGGGCTCCCCGTCTGCGAGACCGACCACAGACTAAACGTGTAGTGTCCGCATTTGAACCTTGTAAGACCGGAGTTCAATTCTCCGCAGGTCCACCACCGCGTCGCGGCAAAGCGACGTTTTGAAGCGCCCGCCTTTTGGCGGGCGCTGTCCTTTTGTCGCTTGCCGCTCCTTTTCCCAAAAAAATACTTCGTCTTTTTTTGGGAGCCCTGAAAATCTTGACGCCTTCTCTTCTGTGCCCGCGCGGCTTTCCATACGGAAAGCCGCGCGGGCACAGAAGGTTTTGTCATTTCGAGCGGAGCCGAAGGCGCAGTCGAGAAATCTCTATTGTAGCAGAGATCCCTCGACACGCGCTTACGCGCGGCTCGGGATGACAATGGGGAAAAGGACCCTCTCCTACCCCTCCCCCTTTAAAGGGGGAGGGCGACGGACTTCGTTCAAAGGGATCCTTCCCCTTCGACTGCGCTCAGGGACAGAATGAGCGGGGAGGGGAGATGCACTTTTCCTTCTGTGCAAAAATCAAAAAACGCTTGCAATTCCTGCGGGAGAGAAGTATAATATAGAGCAGTAGTTTCTTGCAACGATTTTTACGGAGACAATATGGAAAAAGAATTCAGAACAGAGAGCGATTCGGTCGGGGAACTCTCCCTCGACAGCGGCGCGTACTATGGCATTCAGACCCTCCGCGCCAAGGGCAATTTCGAGATCACGGGCACAAAACTCACCTTTGCGTTCGTCCGCAACGTCGTCATCATCAAAAAGGCGGCCGCCATCGTCAACAAGTCCTATAAACTTTTAGATGAGACCAAGGCAGACGCCATCATCGCGGCCTGCGACGAGATCCTTCACGGCAAGCACAGGCGGGATTTCATCGTTGACGCCGTGCAGGGCGGCGCGGGGACTTCGGCGAACATGAACGTCAACGAGGTCATCGCAAACATCGCGATCGAACACCTCGGCGGCAAGAAGGGGGACTATTCCATCATCAGCCCCAACGACGACGTCAATATGGAGCAGTCCACCAACGACGTCATTCCCACGGCGGGGAAACTCACCGTGCTCTCCCTCTCCAAGGAGCTTATCTCCGAACTCGGTCATCTCCACACCGCCCTGATGAAGAAGGCGCAGGAGTTTGACGGGATCCTGAAGATGGGCAGAACGCAGCTGCAGGACGCCGTTCCCATGCGTCTCGGGCAGGCTTTCCACGCCTTCGCGACGTCCGTCGCCCGCTCCAAGGAGCGCATAGAGGCCTCTCTTGCCGAAATGCGCAACGTCAACATGGGCGCGACGGCGATCGGTACGGCGATCAATGCCCGCGAGGCGTATTTTTCTCACATCACCGAGGAACTCTCGCTCATCACGGGGGAGAAGCTTGAGCGTGCGGCCGACCTCTTCGACGGCACCCAGAACGTGGACGGGTTTGCGGCCGTCTCGGGAACGCTGAAGGCGCTCGCCATCAACCTTTCCAAGATGTGCAACGACCTTCGTCTCATGTCGAGCGGGCCGAGAACGGGCCTCGGCGAGATCATCCTTCCCGCAAAGCAGAACGGCTCTTCCATCATGCCGGGCAAGATCAATCCCGTCATTCCCGAGGTCGTCAACCAGGTGGCTTTCCTCGTCATCGGCCATGACGTCACCGTCACGATGGCGGCGGAGGCGGGGCAGCTCGAGCTCAACGCCTTCGAGCCCGTCATCTTCTATCAGCTCTTCGAGTCGATGCGCGCTCTGACGGGCGCCGTCAAGACGTTGACGGAGAACTGCGTCGTCGGCATCACAGCCAACCGCGAGCGCTGCGCCGAATGGGTGAACAGAAGCGTCGGCATCGTCACCGCGCTCAACCCCTACATCGGCTACCTCAAGGCCGCCGAGATAGCCAAGGAATCCCTCAAGACGGGGGAGAGCATCCGCTCTATCGTGCTCAGGGAAGGCCTCATGGACGAGAAGAAACTCGACGAGATCCTTGACCCGCTCCTTCTCACCGAACCCTGCGGCGGGAGACTGTAAAACCGCAACATATGTGCAAAAAAACGCCCATGTCGGCTCATGAAAGAGGGGATCTCCGAGCCGCACACGGGCGTATTTTTATTGCCGTTTTTCCTTACACGATGAGCCAAAGCACGCCGAGGGCGGCGGCGAGGGAAGGGAGCGCGACGGTCACGCCGAGTTTCAGAAAGTCCCGATAGCCGAATTTTACGCCGTGCTCCGAGAGAATGGAGCTGAACATCAGTCCCGCAAGCGCCCCGATGGGGGTGAAGAAGGCGCCCAAGTTGGAGCCGATGACCGTCGCGTAGACGGCGCCGAGACCTGCGTCCGACAGCGAGATCATCGAGGAGAAAAAGACGCTCATGGGGATGTTGTTGATGAGATTGGACGCCGCAAAGGACAGAAGGCCGTAGACGGGCACGGTAAAGTCCTTCCCCAAGAAGTCCCCGATCGCCCTTGTCGTGCCCTGCATCGCGAGGGCCTCCGTCATGATGAACATGGAGAGCAGAAAGGGCACGAGCTGCCAAGGGGCCCGCTTGAGGCACCCGAGCAGGATGCGCGGCCTCTTTCTTCGGATGAGGGCGAGCACGAGGTTACAAACAAAGAGACTTCCCGCGGCGCAGAGGGCGACGATCCACATCTCGATGCCGAGATAGGAACTGACGGCAAGCATGAGCGTACAGACGCCGAGATGCACGAGCCCGATGACGAGCGCGGGCCTATCTTCCACCCTGTCCCGTTCGGCCTGCCCGAGGATTGGCTCGGAGAGTTTCTTGCGGAAAAGGAGATAGAGCAGGAGCAGAGAGACGAGCCCCGCCGCGAGCGTCGGCAGAATGGAGACGAGAAAGTAGGAGACGAACCCGATCCCGAAGGCCGTCGCGAGGTAGATGTTCGTGGGATTGCCGATGACGAGCGCCATGCTCCATGTGTTGGCGGCGACAAATTCGGCTGCGAGATAGGGCATGGGGTCGATCTTCGCCTCCCCCGCAAAGTAGCAGATGAAGGGGGTAAACGAGAGCACGATGATGTCGTTCGACGTAAAGACCGTGAGGACGGCCACCATCAGATAGAGGGAGAAAAAGAGGCGTTTCTGCCCGCTGTGCGCATGGCGGAGCGCCCATCCCGCGAGGGCGCGGAAGAACCCGAGCTCATCCAAAAAGACGGAGAGGATGGTCATGGAGAGGAAGAGCACGAGGATCTTTAAGGGGTTGACGGCGGTATTTTCGATGAGTTTTGCCCCGATCGCCTTCACATCCGTCTGACCGCTCAGCAAAAGAACGGCCGCTCCGAGGAGCACGACCGCCCAATAGGTGTCGATCTTCAGTTTTCCGAGCCTGATCTTCGGAAAGAACAGGACGCTCAGGATCATGACGAGGCATGTCGCGGCGCAGATGAGGATATTTATCATAAAACCGCGCATATGCTATCACTTTTGCGCGCTTTTGTCAAACAAAAGCGAGGGGGAGAACAAAAAATGAGCAGCGGCGGGACGCTTGCGTCCCGCCGCTGCTCATCCTGAGGGCCTTTAGGCCCGAAGGATCCCCTCAAACGGGCGGAGCTCCGTGGGTCTATGTCATTTCGAGCGGAGCCGAAGGCGTAGTCGAGAAATCTCTATTGCGGTGGAGATCCCTCGACATGCGCTTACGCGCAGCTCGGGATGACAATACGGTGGAGATCCCTCGACATGCGCTTACGCGTGGCTCGGGATGACAATACGGTGGGGATCCCTCGGCACGCGCCTACGCGCGGCTCGGGATGACAATGGGAAAGGGCAACCCCCGCCCCTACCCCTCCCCCTTCAAAGGGGGAGGGCGAGATAAGGGCTCAGAATGAGCGCTGCCCCCTTTGAAGGGCATGGACGGGGCGGCAGTCTATTCGCTCAAAAACACCTTTCCCGACGCTTTTTCTTGCAGTCCTCGATGTTTCCGCAGTCGTAGCAGAGCTCGTTGGGGCAGGGTTTGCCGTCGCGGAGCAGGGCGAGGTTTTGGACGGTCGTCTCGGCGATGTTGGAGAGCGCCTCGTCCGTCAGAAAGGCCTGATGGGACGTGACGATGACGTTGGGCATCGTGAGGAGCCGCGCGAGCGTGTCGTCCTCGACGATGTGCCCCGAAAGGTCCTCAAAGAAGAGCTCGGATTCTTCCTCATAGACGTCGAGGCAGGCCGCGCCGATGATGCGCTGTTTGATGCCCGTAAGCAG
>CANREC010000060.1 GCA_947629535.1 uncultured Clostridia bacterium
TACGCGCCGTATCCGCGCTGTATACGTCCATGAAGTCGGGGTTGAAGGTATAGGCGAGGTTGAGCCCTTCGTTGAGCTCCTCATAGAACTGCACGGAGAGCTCCTCGTCGGCCTCCGTGGCCTCGGCGATCTCCACGCCGTTCTTCCACAGGTCGATGAGGGGCGCATAGCGCTCGGCATACCCCGTCCCGATGACGGCGGCGATGCGATAGCGTCCGCTCATCATCTTCCCCGTCGTCAGCTTTGCATATTTGCCGCCCGCGGCGGCCTCGGAAGGCGTCGCCCGCAGCGAAACGTTGTGGACGAGCAGGCTGTCGGCGAAGTAGTCTGTGACGATGAGCGCGTCCCCTTCCGAAGTGAGCTCCCCCGAAAGAACGTCGAGCGCTCCGTCTTTTCCGTACCGTCCCGTCAGAAATTCTTGGGTCACTTGCAAGACGCCGAGGCCCGTATGGCAGTAGAAATTGTTGTAGTTTTTGGCGTCGGACGGGACCTTGTATTCCTGTACCGCCCACATCGCGCTCGCGCCGGCATGCGTGATCAGGGATACGCCGTAGAGCGGGAAGATATCCCCCTCGTATCCCGCGCCGCGGAAGGCGGAGATGTCCTCTTCCGTCACGCGGAGAAGGCGGTCTGTGGCGAGCGTCTTGGAAGGGTCCTCCTTCTCGAGATGTCCCTTGCGCATGGCAAGGAGAGACCCGCTGTTCTCCTGCATGATGCGCGCCGTCTCCTCGTCGGCGTCGAACTGTGTGAAGAACTGGCAAACGCCGAGCACGACGAACAGAAAGACGATGCAAAGACAGGAAACGACCATCGAGACGATGCGTTTCTTTGTGAAGAGGCGGAAGAGCGTCTTTGCCCCCTTTCTGTCCATGCGGCTACGGGGGAAGGGTCTCTTCTCGCTGTCGGGCGAAGGCTGGGCCGTCCTGCGGAAACGGGTGTCCGCCTGACGGAGCACGGCCCCTTCCGCCCTGCGGCGGTTGATCTCGGAAATTTCTTCCTCCGTAAAGTCGTGCCCGCGCTGAAAGACGATCTCCCCCTCGCGGTAGGCGATCTCCTGCGTGGCCTTGTCCCGCGAGCGGTCCCCCACGATGCGGCCGTCCGAGAGCTCGATGATGCGGTCGGCAAATTCATCGGCGTCGGGGCGGCTGTGCGAGACGATGAGAACAAGCCTTTCCCGCGAGATCTCCTTGAGAAGGGTCAGAATGCGGCGGGCGGCCGCAGGGTCGAGATTGCCCGTCGGTTCGTCCGCCAAAATGTACTTTGCGTCCTTGACGAGCGCCCTCGCGATGCCGACGCGCTGCTTTTGCCCGCCCGAGAGCTCGTCGGGATAGCTCGCCGCCTTCTCCTCGAGCTCCACGAGCGCGATGGCCTCTTTGACGCGGGCCTCGTCCTTTCCCGCAAGGCGAAGGGGAAGGGCGATGTTCTCTTCGACCGTGAGGCCGTCGAGGAGGCAGTAGTCCTGAAAGATGAGCCCGACCGCGCCGCAGCGGTAATCGTCGTATTCGCGGGAGGTGAAGGCAGACATCGGGTTGCCGTCGACGATGATATCGCCCGAAGTCGCGCGGTCCCCGCCGCTGATGAGGTTGAGAAGGGTGGATTTGCCGCACCCGCTCTTCCCGACGACAAAGACCATGCCCCTGTCGGGCAGGCAAAAATCAAGGCCGTCGAGGGCGACCGTCTCCGTATGCCCTCTGCCCCGATAAATTTTAGTAAGCCCGCAAACTTGGATCATAATTGAATTGAAAAAAGGACCCCGCGGAGGCGCAGTCCGACATCGGCCGTCGGGATCCTTCGGTCGCTCCGCTCCCTCAGGATGACGCACTGCGTTCATGCAGAGGCGTAACCGAAGGATGAGCGGCAAGGTGCGCCGAGAGGCCGCTCAGGGCAGCGGGAGAATGACCGTGATGCCCTCTTCCTCGGAATACGTCCGCGAGGAGACGAGGGCGTCCACGAGATAGAGCCCCCGCCCGCATTCGGCGTCCGACGGGCTGAGCGTGCTCCGTTTGGGCGGAACGAAGGGAATTTCCCCGCGCACGCAGATCTTTACGGAGCCTTCCCTCTCCACGGAGAGATACGCCCTGCCGCCGCCGTGCCTGAGGACGTTCGACACGAGCTCGTCGATGACGAGTTTACAGTCGAACACGATATCTTCGGGAGCGCCTCGTTCTATCTCCGCACAGATCTCTGAGAGCGCCCGTTTCAAAGCGGAGAAACTGTCGATCTCGTATCGCATCATGCCATGCTCTTCTTGAGCCTCTCCCTCAATTTCTCTAAAATTTTGCGCTCCATGCGCGAAACGTACATCTGTGAAACGCCCATGCGGCGGGCCGTCTCGACCTGCGACAATTCCTCGGAAAAGCGGAACTTGACGAGCTGTCTCTCCGTCTCGGAGAGCTCCTTGACGGCCGAGAGAACGGCGTCGCGCGTCTCGATCTTTTCAAACACGTCGTTGTCGGCGGGAATGACGTCGTAGTAGTTCATGTCGCTGTCCTCGGAGGGTTTGTCGAGCGAGACGATCCCGCCCGCCTCCGCGGACAAAAGCACATCTTCTTCCGAGACGCCGAGCGCTTCTGCGATCTCCCCCGCCGTGGGCTTTTTGCCGAGTTTTTCTGTGAGCGCGTCGGCCGTCTTTCTGACGGACGCCCTGAGCTCGGAGACCTTGCGCGGCAGATGGACGAGACGGGAGCGGTCACGGAAGTAGTTCTTGATCTCCCCCGTGATGGTCGGCGTGATGAAGGTGGAAAATTTGAGCCCTTTGCGCTCGTCAAAACGGTCGATCCCCTTGATGAGCGCAAGGGAAGCGACCTGATAGAGATCGTCGTATTCCACGCCGCGGCCGACAAATTTTTTGGCGAGAATGGCGGCTATGAAGAGGTACTTTTCGGCGATGAGGTTGCGAAGAGCAAGGTCCCCCGTCTCGCGGTACCTTTGGAAAAGCTCGCTCTCCGTCATTTTCCCGTCCCTATTTCAAAGGAGATCGAAAAGAGCTTTCCGTTCCTTTCCGTCGTCCCGACTTCGCCGAGAAGGGCGCTTAAAAGGGCAAGGGAGATCTCGTCCTCGGGCGTCCCCTCCTCTTCCCCTTCTCCTTCCCCTTCGATGCGGACGGAGAGGGCTCCGCCTTCCGAGAAGAGGACGTTTGCGGAGGAATATCCCCTGTGTTTCAGGAGAAGAAGGCTCTCCGTGATGCAGACTTTGCAGTCCTCCGCCGTGTCGATGTCAAGCCCCTTGAGGGCGCACACGCCCCCCGCGGCCAGACGTACCGTCGTCATGAGCTCGCTCTTGAGCGGGAATGTCAGTTTGAATAGCGTGTTCATTCGAGCTCCATGATGCGGTCGAGCGCACAGATGACAAACAGCTTTTTGAGCTGCGGTTTTAGGTTCGTGAGCCGAAGGGTGTGCCCGTCGGCCCTTGCGAGGTTCAGGATCTTGACGAATGTCCCGAGCGTCGTGGAATCGATGAATGTCAGTCGGTTGCATTCGAACAGGAGATTTTTGGGGGTCTTTTTGTACTCCCCCATGACGATCTCGAAGAGCTCGTCCGAATTTTCCGAATCGATCTCCCCCGACAGGGAAAAGGCGAGCGGATCGCCGCCTAAGATGGTAACTTCCTGCATGATATCCTCCGCCGCTTTCCGCGGCCGACCCGTCCGAAGAGCCGCTTCGCGGCTCTGAGACAAGATCGTGTCTATTATAACAAAAAATCGGAGATCTGTCAATCCCCGAAGATGGCATTCAGATCCCTCAAAACGAGATCGGGACGGTCGGGAAAGTTCCGCATGCTCTCCGCGCTTGTCTCCCCCGAGAGGACGAGAACGGACTTCATGCCGCAGTTGTTTGCAAAGCGGACGTCGGTGTGCATCCTGTCGCCGACCATGCAGAGACGCTCCCTGCGCTCCCCCGTGAGGCGGCAGAGGGCCTCGCCCATGTAGGGGAAGGGTTTCCCGACGATGACGGCCTTCCGCCCCGAGGACCGCTCGAACATGGCAAGAAAGGACCCGACGTCGGGCATGAAACCGTAGGAAGTGGGACAGACGTCGTCGGGGTGGGTGGCGAGGAAGGGCTTGTTCTGCCGCAGAAAGAAGTCGAGCCGCTTGATCTTGGCAAAGGTGAGCGTCGTGTCATAGGCGAGCACGCAGACGTCGGGCTCGTCGTCGGAAAGCGGGATGCCGCCCCGCTGAAATTCCTCGCGCACGGCGTCCGTCGCGACGAGATAGACTTTCGCGCCCGCATAGCGTTCCTTAAGGTAGGCGATCGTCGCCATCGCCGAGGTGTACACGGCGTCTCCCCCCGCAAAGAGCCCCATGCGGGTGAGTTTCAAACGGTACTCAAGCTCCGTCTTGGAAGAATTGTTGGTGAGAAAGACGAGCCGCTTGCCCATGCTCCTCAGCCGCGCGAGCGTCGCCGCCATGGGCCCGATGGGCGTGCCGTCGAGGTAGACGGTGCCGTCCAGATCGAGCAAAAATACCCTTACATCCTGCAATAAGTTCATAATTTCTCCAAGAGGCCGAAGTCGCGGATGACCGCGGAGAGGCCGTTCGTCTTTTCGGGCAGGTACTTGAGTTTTTCCGCCCCGACCGTGCGGATCTTGCCGCCGAAACTTCGGTAAACTCTGCAATAAGTTGCATTTTTTTGGGAAATGAGCGAGAGCTCCCGCAAAAGATCCGCCCTTCTCCCGCTGAGGACGAGCGCACGGCGGGCATAGGTCTCTTCATCGGGGACGGACATCTCCGCAAAGGGAACGCCCGCCGCCCGTGCCCGCGCCCCGTAGTCGGGAACGGCGTATTTTCGCGGACTGCCGCAGCGAAAAAATGCAACATATAGCCGCATCAACGCGTCGAAGGCGGAAAAATTTCCCACCTCTGCGGCGAGGTATGCCCCCTCGCCCGTTATCCCCGAACGGCGAAGGGCGGCGTTTTTGAGAAGGACGTCCCGAAGGCTCGGCTCGTCCGCGCCCATGAGTACCCCGAAGGCCTCCTCGGAGGGTCTCTCCCCGCCGTCAAAGAGGAAGAGCGCCCGCCTTTCGAAGAGGGCGAGACGGCAAAGGAGCAGTCCCGCATAGCCCTCCGCTACGTCCGAAAAGAGCCTTTCATCCAAATACACTTCCCCTTCCGCGAGCGGATAGCCGAAGGAAACGTCCTTCACGGCGACGCTCTCTTGCCCGAACACGCCGAAAAGTTCGCTCTGCGTCGGAAAGAGCACGCAGGGCACCCTGCGCACGGACGCATAGAGCCGCGCCGCCCGCATCACGTCCGCGCCGCCGACGGCGAACACGCCCGAGGTCTCGGGCATCGCAAAGAGGGGCAGAGCGTCCCGCCCGATGACGGCGCTCACCGCCCGCGGCGTCCGCGCGGCAGGGGCGATCTCGGGGAAGGACCCCTCGTCCGAGACGAAGAGCACCTTTCCCGCCGTTCTGCGGAAAAAGGCCGCGGTCATGTCCCGCACAGAACAAAAACTTTCCGCCCCGTCCCCCATCGAGGGATTTTTCTTCGGTGCGGAAAGGTCTTGCATAGGCTGCCTCTAAAGAATCAATTTACAGACCGCGCAGGCGACGTAGCCCGCCGCGATCCCCAAGATCAGCATAAAAACGACAATAAGTGCGCTTTTTTTGAGCTCCCCTGCCTTGAACAAGGCGAGGTATCCGAGCCCCGCGTTCGCCACGAGGCCGCCCAACATCCCGCCGAATCCGATCCCGCCAAGCGCGTAGACCTCGGCGAGGATGACCGACGAGGCGCAGTTCGGAATGAGCCCGACGAGGGAACAGAGAACGGGCTGGGCCCAATATCCCGCCCCGCGCATGAAGTCCCCGACGAGCGCGCTGCCCGCCTCGCTGTCTCCCCCGCCCAAGGCGTAGAAGAGGGACCCGAAGAGCAGATTGACGAGAAGGACAAATCCCGCGACCTCCAGCGCATGCAGAAGGGGCGAGACGATATAGCGGACGGCATTGCTCTCATGCTTGTGCTCGCAGACGGAGAGCTCCGCGCACTCACAGCTCCCCTCCTCATGCGCATGTTCATCCTCATGCACATGTTCGCCGTGAGCATGTTCGTCCTCATGCACATGTTCCTCGTGAACATGATGCTCGGGAATGGGCAGAGGCCGTCCGCGGCGCACGGCAAGATCGACAAGATAGCCTATGCCGATGCCGAGAACGAGCTTTGAAAGCACGAGCGCGAGGAGCGACCAGAGCTTATACCCCCATGCGGCGTCCGAGAGAAGGAGCACGAGAAGGCCTTCGTCACTTGTCGCCACAAAGACTGCGATGAGGGCCCCGAGGGTCAGATGACGGTGTTCATACAGCTTTGCCGCCATGACGGAGAATCCGCACATCGGCAGCAGCCCCGTCGCCGTGCCGATGAGAGGCGCCCACTTCCCCGAAAGAAGGCGCGAGGGATGGCCCATCTTCGTCTTGTGTTCCATGAGCTCGATGAGGATGTAGAGCACGAGAAGGAACGGAAAGAGCTTGAGCGTATCCAAGAGCGCATCAACGATGACTTCCCACATATCCGCCTCCTTTTTCTTTATTATCGCTGTATATGATACAGAATTTTTATGAAAATGTCAAGGCACATCGGGGCAAATTGAATTAAGAATTAAAAATTAAGAATTAAGAATTGTGGCAGGTATGCTTATTCTGACCCGTCCGCTCATGCAGAGCGCAGCGATGCATCCCTGCAAACGGGCGGACTTCGTTCCTCGGGAGCGGGCGGGCCCCTTTTTTTGTCATTTCGAGCGGAGCCGAAGGCGAAGTCGAGAAATCTCTATTACGGTGGAGATCCCTCGACACGCGCTTACGCGCGGCTCGGGATGACAATGGGGAAGGGCAGGCTACAGCGCCAACCCCTCGATGAATTCTTTTCGCCCTTGAAAAGAATTCATCGAAACAGGAAAAGAGCGACTGCGGATGCAATCGCTCTTTCGTACATTCATCAATTATTCCTGCGTATCGGTGGGCGTTTCGTCCGTGCCTTCCTCTGCGGGAGCCTCGGCCTGCTGTTCGGCGGCCTTCTTCTCCATCTTCGCGTCGCGCTTCATCTGTTTCTTCATTTCCTTCGTGACGACGCGGGCGGCATCGATCTGGGCCTTCATCTCTTGCGGCGTAGGAGGAACGAAGGACGCGCCCTCTGCATTCTCGGGGATCTCGTCATAGTGCTCGTCGCGCTCGAGGAGGGTCGCCTCGGTGTAGCCGTCGAAGAGGTGGATGTGGCGGGCGTCGAAGGCGAGCTTGACCTGCTGGCCGAGCTCTACGCTTGCACGCGAGGAGATCTTCGCGACCATCTGCGCCGCGTTCTCGACAACGGAGGTCTTTTCGCTCTCGAAGTCGAGGTCGCAGTAGATCTGCATCTCGGCGCCGAGCTTTTCGATGACGTCGATCTTGGCGACGACGACGGTCTCGGGAGAGGTAGCGATGAAACGCTCGTCCTCGTGGATGTCCTCGGGACGGACGCCCAAGGTCACTTCCTTACCGGTGTCCTTGTACTCGTCGAGGTTCTTGATACGGGCGACCATCGTCTCGGGAAGAAGGATCCTGTTCCCGCCGATGAAGTTGACGTAGATCTTGCTGCCCTCGGAAGTGATGGTGGCGTTCTTGAAGAAGTTCATCTGAGGGGTGCCGATGAATCCCGCAACGAAGAGGTTGATGGGATAATCGTAGAGGTTCTGGGGCGTATCGACCTGCTGCATGAAACCGTCCTTCATGACAACGATACGGGTACCCATCGTCATGGCCTCGATCTGGTCGTGGGTGACGTAGATGAAGGTCGTCGCAAGGCGGACATGGAGCTTGGAGATCTCGGTACGCATCTGCGCACGGAGCTTTGCGTCGAGGTTGGAAAGGGGCTCGTCGAGAAGGAACACCTTGGGTTCGCGGACGATGGTACGGCCGAGGGCGACACGCTGTCTCTGGCCGCCCGAAAGAGCCTTGGGCTTACGGGACAGATACTCGGTGATGCCAAGGATCTTGGCGGCTTCCTTGACGCGCTTGTCGATCTCTTCCTTCGCGATCTTGCGGAGTTTGAGGCCGAACGCCATGTTGTCGTACACGGACATATGGGGATACAGAGCATAGTTCTGGAACACCATCGCGATGTCTCTGTCCTTGGGGACGACGTCGTTGACGAGCTTGCCGTCGATGTACAGTTCGCCCGAGGAGATCTCCTCAAGCCCTGCGATCATACGGAGCGTTGTGGACTTGCCGCAACCGGAGGGGCCGACAAAGACCATGAATTCCTTATCCCTGATCTCAAGACAGAAATTGAACACCGCCTGGTTGCCGCCGGGATAGACCTTGTTGATACCTTTGAGTAAAAGACCTGACATAATTTCCTCCCTGAATTTTCAAAATCGGTATACAATTATTTTACACGAAATTCTGTCATTTTTCAAGTGAAAAATCAGACAAAGTTCCATGAATTATTTGTACAGATTGCACAAAGACGGCCCCTCCGCAGAGGGACCGTCCCGAAATGGATCATTGAACTTCACAAAAAGCCGACTTGGGCTCGCCGCAGAGCGGGCAGACCCAGTCGTCGGGCAGTTCCTCGAAGGGGATCTTTCCGTCGTACTCGTACCCGCAGACCGTGCAGCGGTACTTCTTTTTTTCGGCGCCTCCGACCTTTTTGAACATGTCCTTCCCGACGCCGCACAACGGACAGACCCAGTCGTCGGGCAGATCCTCGAAGGGAATGTCGCCGTCGTACTCGTACCCGCAGACCGTGCAGACGTACTTTGCGCCCGCGTCCTTTTTGGGTTTCTCTTTGACATATGTGGGCGCGTTCACGCTCGTCTTGCCCTTGAGTACCTTGTGGTAGTACGCATATGTCATGGGCGTGCCGCCGTGCAGGACTTCGGCCTCATACACTTCCCCCAAAAAGACGGTATGCGTCGACGTCTCCATTCGGGAGATGACCTTGCAGGAAAAATAGCAGAGGCAGTCGTCGATGACGGGGAGCTTGCCGCGGACGGCATAGGGCGTTTCGGCGAATTTGTCGACGTCCTTCGAGGAGCGGAAACCGAAATTGCCGATGAGCTTAGGGTCCGTTTTCTCCCCTAAAACGCAGATGGAGAAATACCCCGTCGCGGCGACGCAGTCATGGGTATGGTTGACCTTGTTGATGCTGACGGCGATCGTTGCGGGATCGGACGTGATCTGCATCGCGCTGTTGGCGACGCACCCGACGGGCCGTCCCTCGTCCCACGACGTGCAGATATACACCCCGTAGGAGAGTTGATAAAAAGCGGTTTGGTTCATGGATACCTCCGTTTTGAATACATTTTAGGCGCTCCCGCGTCATCCTGAGGCGTAGCCGAAGGATCCCGAAGAACGTAGTCCTTTTTTTCATCCTCGGGATCCCTTCGGTCGCTGCGCTCCCCCTAAATGACGCATTCCGTTCATGCAGAGCGTAGCGATGCATCCCGGCAAACGGGCGGAGCGCATAAGGCTTCACCCCTCAGGGGGGGAGCTGTCGCGCTGTCCTTGCGCGACTGAGGAGGGGTGCTCCCAATAGAATGCCCCTCATCCGTCACGGCTACGCCGTGCCACCTTCCCCCCACAGGGTGAAGGCTTTGGGATCCTTCGCCCCGCAAGAGGCCTCAGGATGAGGGAGGGGCGGAAAGAAAAAGACGGACTTGTGTCCGTCTTTTGTTTACTTCTTCTCGACAGGC
>CANREC010000061.1 GCA_947629535.1 uncultured Clostridia bacterium
CACTGGTTCGTCCGTCAGGGCGAAGTGCAGAGCGGCTCGCCCAAGTATGAATCCTTCGTCGTGTTCGATCCCTATGCGGGCCTCGAACCCGGTTCGGCAGTCACGCAGTACGACGTCGTTTCCAATCAGGGCAACAATAATGTCTATGCACAGCAGAAAGTTGCCGAAGGGTGGGACGAGGATTCCGTCGGATATGAGATCTTTATGGCTTCCTTTGCCGACAGTGACGGTGACGGCATGGGAGATCTGAAGGGCATCACTTCCAAACTCGACTATCTCAAAGAACTCGGGGTAGACGTCCTTTGGCTGACGCCCTTCCAGCAGTCCAATTCCTATCACGGGTACGACATCCGCGACTACTTCACGGTCGATCCCCGTTTCGGCACCCTTGCCGACTACCGTGAACTCGTCACCAAGGCGCACGGATATGGGATGAAAGTCCTCATGGACTTCGTTATCAACCACACCTCGACGGGTAACCCGTGGTTCATCAAATCGCAAAAACTCGTGAAGGAGACGGTGAAACTTGCGGATGGCAGTTACCGCACCATCGACTACCGCAACTTCTACACGTGGCAGAACAGCGACTATACGCCGAAGGACGAACTCGAACAAAAGCAATGGTTCGAGGATCCCAACGGGTACTACTATTATTCTTCGTTCAACAGCGGGATGCCCGAGCTCAACTTCGACTATCAGGCGACGAGAGACGCCATCCTCGACGTTGCGCTCTATTGGATGAGTTTCGGCCTCGACGGGTTCCGTATCGACGCCGCAAAGCATATCTATATGGAAAATGAGAACCCGAACCACTCGGGCGACATCATCAAGGACATCTCCGACGGTACGGCCGAACCCGGTGCGACGGCGGGCGACTACTCCATCGACGTTGCCAAGGCGGAGAACTTCTTTATGGAATTTAACGCCAAGCTCAAGTCGACCTATCCCTCCGCGCTCCTTGTGGCGGAAAACTTTGTCGGCGACCCTGCGAAGATCGCAAAGCTCTACCGCGGCGTCGATTCCCAGTTCAACTTCAACTGGTACTATGACACGACGGGCTGCCTCGGCACGATCGGGAACCCCGTTCCTTCCTTCTCGGGTGAAGCGGGACAGGATGCGAACAGGCTCCGCTATCAATATGCAAGCAAGTCGATGGCGCAGTACGAGGCGACGCAGTTCGACTTCGGCATGACGCGCAGCGACTACATCGACAGCGTGTTCACGTCCAACCACGACGTCCAGAGGGCAAGAGAGAGAATGCTCGCCATCTGGGACATCTCGAGGGCGGACTGGGGCGCGACCCATTGCACGACGGACGAGCAGTTCGAACTCTCGGGCGAACTCGCAAAGCTCTACGGCGCGATGTGCCTCTCCGTTCCCGGGATCACATGGATCTATGCGGGCGACGAGATCGGCATGTTCGGCTCCAAGACGCTCAACGACGAGGGCGAGGGCGCAGGGCATGAGGACAGATGGCTCCGTCAGCCCATGAAGTGGTCGAAGAACGGCAAGAAGGGCGACGCAGACGGCACCTGCAAATACGAGATCGGTTTCAACAACTTCGTCATGTCGTGGGACCAGAACAACGAAAAGCTCGACGGCGTCAAGGAACAGTCCGCACAAAACGTACCCGATGCGGGCGAAGGCTCCACGATCTATTCCGTCTATAAGAAGATGATCGAGCTCCGCCATACTTACAAGACGCTCGCGCGCGGCACGGTGAAAAATATGTCTACGCAGTACAACCAAGGCTCGGGCTGCGGCGTCATCTGTTACGACATTTCGGATTCCGAGCACACCTTCCGCATCTATGTGAACGCCGCACCCGTTGCGCAGAACATCGATACCAGTAAGCACAATCTCCCCGCGGGCGCACAGCTCATCTACTCCACGCAGAAGGCCGAAGGCGCCTATGCGGGCATCGGGGAGGACGGCAAAACGATCGGCGCGTTCACGTTTGCGCTCTATATGGTGAAATAAGGAGGAAATTATGAAGAAATCATTAAAAATTCTCTCTATGGCGCTCTCCGCGACCCTCATCGTCGGCATGACGGCGGGACTTGCCTTCACGGCGTCCGCTACGGGCGGCGGAAATGAGACGGCACTTCAGGAAGCCGTAGCGCCCATTGCCGAGACCAAGGCCGCGCCGCAGGTCTATCTCGTCCCCGGAGAGGGGAACTCCCTCGAGGGGACACCTCTCACGGCGGAGGAGACCAAAAAGCTCAACATGGAAGGCGCAGTCTATAAGGCGGGCGCAACGGGAAGTCAGCTCCCCACGCCCACGACGACAAAGAAGGATAAGAGCAACACGCCCTTCACGTTCAACGGTTGGTGGACGATCGTCGACGCGACGGTCACCTACTTCACCGCCGTTCCCGAAGTGGAGGAGGACACTTACCTCTATGCAGATTTCCGCGCGGCTCTCTCGCAGCATCGGGAACCCGTAGCTCCGAGCGCAGGCAGCGGACAGGTCACCTACAGCAACTACATGAAGATCACCCGCGCCGAGACGGATACCATTGAATATGTTCCTCTTTATGTCTCGGGCTCCGACGTTCCCAACGCCGTACAGGCGGGTTTAGGCAAACCCGTGCAGTGGTACAATGAGTGGTTCACTCTCGCTCCCGGGGATCTCATCAGTTTCTACGTCTCGGGCGTGTACGGCGGGCAACCCGTTGCAGCTCCCCGTGTTGCGGGCGGCATGAATCAGTGCCAGATGACGCTGGAATCGAGCGGTCAATACGGCAAGACGGCGATGTATCTCCAACCCGTCAACGGTGACTACGGCAGCACGACCTTCTTCGACGCCTACGCAAAGAACGAGGCTCCCGTCATGTCCTACACGGGCGAATACGCAAAGCGCGAACACGCATTCCGTTGCTACATCAAATTCTATAACGAGGGCGGCACGATGACCCTCTATATGGAAAATATGGACGCCAAGCTCGGCATTGGAGAAATGATATGAGAAAATTTAGAAAAGGATTATTGGCGGTCCTCACGGCGGGACTTCTCGCCACGACTGCGTTTGGCATAGCCGCCTGTGACGGCGGCGGCGAAAAGCAACAGCCCGACACGCCCGAAACGCCCCAAGAGGCGACCGTCTACACCGTCAAATTCGAGACGAACGGCGGCACGCTCCTTCCCGAACAGGGCGCAAACCCCGGCGACAAGGCCGTAAAACCGGGCGACCCCAAGAAGGCGGGCTACACCTTCGGCGGGTGGTATACGAATGCCGCCTGCACGACGGAATACGACTTTGGATCCGCCGTCAACGGCAACACGACGATCTACGCCAAGTGGAATGCGGCGCCCACCACGGACGCGGGCTATTTCCGCCTCACGCAGGACGGCGAAGGCTGGTCCGTCGCGGCGAAACCGGGGATGAACATGCCCGTCGACGTCGTCATTCCCTCAAAGATCGACGACAAGACCATCACTTCCGTCGCCATCAGCGGCTTTGAGGACGTGGGGAACGTGCAGAGCGTCACCCTGCCCGACACCGTGACGTCGATCGGAAAGCGCGCTTTCCGCAATTGCTCCGACCTCACGGTCGTCCTCGGCGGCGCCAATGTCGAAACGATCGACTCCGACGCCTTCGACAACACGGTGTGGGATAACAACCTCCCCGCGGGCGAAGTATACCTCGGCAAAACGCTCTATAAGTACGCAAGTTCCATCTTTGTCGAGACGGCGATCGACGTCAAAGAGGGGACCGTCGGCATCGCGGCGGGCGCCTTCCTCGATCAGCCCAACCTCGTCGGCGTCACCTTCCCCGAGGGGCTCAAGTACATCGGCTCCTATGCCTTTGGCGCGTCCGAAGAGGGGACAGCGAACGGCGTCACGGAAGTCATCCTTCCCGACAGCGTCGTGGAAGTCGGGGCGGCGGCATTCTGCTATGCACCCATCGAGACCCTTGTCATCGGCACGGGCATGGAGTACATCGGCGCGAAGGCGTTTGCAAATTCCAACGTTACATATCTCGAGTATAACGCTCCCAAGGGCGTCATCGCCGACGCCACCTTCACGGGCCTTACCGCTCCCGCGACGGTGAAAGTCGCCGACACGGTCAAGGAGTTCCCCGTGAATCTCTTCAAGGGTTGGGAGGGCCTCGTCTCCGCCGACCTCGGCACGGGCATCACGGTCATTCCCGCAAACGCCTTTGACGGCCTTGCAAATCTTGCGGAAGTCAAATTCGGCGCCATCACCCGCGTCGGCAACAACGCCTTCCGCGGCATCGCCGTTCCCGAACTCACCCTTCCTTCGACCCTCACCCGCATCGGCGCGAGCGCATTCGCAAACAACAGCGCTCTCAAGAAGGTGACCTACGACGCCGTCGACGCCACCGCGCCCGACAGCTACTTCGCCGCCTTCAAGGGCTGCGGCAACCTCAAGGAAGTCGTCATTGGCGACAACGTCAAGAACATTCCCAACCGTCTCTTCTACTGCCAGGATTCCGTCACCAAGCTGACCCTCGGCAGCAAGGTCGAAAAGATCGGTTATCAGTCTTTCTACGGCACGGGCCTTGAAGGAAAGCTCGTCCTTCCTTCTTCCCTCGTAGAGCTCGGCGACAGCGCCTTTGCCTCTGCGGACGACAGCGCGGCCGAAGTCTTTGGCTCCATGAACGAGATGCGTATCACCAAGGTGACCGTCCCCGAAACGCTCGAGCGCCTCGGCTCCAACGCCTTCGGGAACAACAACTATCTCACGACCGTCGATTGGAATGCTCTGCACGTTGAGAACTTCGCGTATTCGGAAAGAGTCAACTCCGCAGGTACCTTCTATTCCGCATTCAACGGCTGCAAGTCGCTGAAGAACGTCACGCTCAGCACAAAGTTGTATCACGAAGTCACCGAGCTTCCCGCGCAGTTCCTGCAGGGATGCACGGCAGTCGAAGCGATCGACCTCAACAGGGTGACGAGCATCGGCGCGAATGCCTTTGACGGCTGCACAAAGCTTACGGACGTCGGCACAAACAACTTCAGCCAACTCACCGCTCTCGGTGCAGACGGCTTAAAGGGCACCGCATGGTACAACGAACTCATCAAGACAGAGGGCGATATCTACATCGGCAAGATCTTGGTCGGTTACAGCGGAACCATGCCCGATGACTACAATCTCAACATCAAGTACGGAACGACGACCGTTGCCGACAGCGCTTTCTCCAACAAGTCCAAGCTCACGTCGATCACCTTCCCGGCGAGCGTCACCACGATCGGAACGAATGCGTTCTACAGCTGCACGGGGCTTACCGAACTCAACCTTACAAGTTCCTATATCACCTCGATCGGCAATAGCGCCTTCGCCTATTGCTCCAAACTTGCCGAGATCAAGTGGGGCACGCGGCTTGAGACCATCGGCAACAGTGCATTCCAGAAGTGCCCGCTCACCAATATGCTCGACGACTTCCAGATCCCGAAGTCCGTCACGAGCATCGGCAACAACGCTTTCCGCGACGCCAAGATCACGGGCAAGCTCTCCGTGGAAGAAGGCAGTACGCTCGAAAAGATGCCCAACTATGGCTTCTATAGCGCAACGCCCACCGAGATCGACCTTCCCGAAAACGTAACGACGCTCGATAGCCTGTGGTGCGGCAGCAACAGCAACAGCTGGAAAGGCTCGGGCGATACGGGAGCAGACAACTTTGCTGCAACGAACGGCCTGTACAATGTGAAGAAGATCAGCATCCCCGGCGTCACCACCCTCGGCGGTTTTGCGCTCGCATGCCTGCCTGAAGAGACGCAGTCGCAGATCGATCTCTCCAAGATCACTTCCTTTGGTACGAGCTCGCTCTACAACTGGCGCGCAGAGACGGTCACCTTCTCCGAAGGCACCACGTTCACGGGCGGCGAAGTGTTCAGCAAAGACCACAACAACAAGAGCTTCAAGCTCGGAAACAGATTTGTTAAGCACATCGTGTTTAAGGGTCCCATCGAGGAGATCCCCGAGCTCACGTTCTTCCGTATGACCGCCCTCGAGGACGTCACCTTTAAGGATGCCGCCGCGCTCAAGACCGTCGGCAACAACGCCTTCCAAGATGCGGGCTCCAAGGAAAAAGGCCTCAAGATCGATATCTCGCACGTCACCTACTTCGGCGAGTATGCCTTCAACGGCAGCTATATCCTTCCTCCCGAAGGCGGCAACCTTGTATTCGACGACAACCTCTCCTATATCGGACCTTATGCCTTCGATACCTGCCTCAAACTTTCGGGCGAACTTGTCCTCGGGCAGAAACTTCAAAGCCTGCCCCGCAACTCCTTCTGCAACCCTTGCTTTGAAAAAGTGACGATCAAGGGCAACATCAAGTCGATCGGTCAGGTCTCCTTTGCGACCAACGCCGAGATCAACCGCAAGACCAATTTGAAGGAAGTTGTCATTGAGGACGGCGTCGAGATCTTCGACGGTCACGTGTTCTCCACCGTCGCCGGCTCCGAGATCACCCTCCCCGCAAGCATGACGGCGCTCGACGACCTCACCACCTTCGCGGTCGTCCACCTCAACGGCTATCTGGAACCCTCCGACCTCTCGGAGAACACTTTCTCCAAGTCGGCCGCGCTCCACATCGACAACGCCGACACGCTCAAGAAGTACGAGGACGGCGCGATCTGGGAGGCCTACAGGAACCAGTTCGTCGGTCCCGACGGCGTCAAGGGCGGCTGGTATCTCAACGGCGAAGGCAAGCTCCTGCAGTACAAGGGCAGCAAGACGGAGATCGTCATCCCCAAGGAAGTGACAGCTTTCTCCATCGGCCAGATCCTCACCACGCAGGCGGAATATCAGGCCGACAAGACTTTCACCCTCGAGCAGGGCAATACCAACTACAAGCTCGACGCCGCGAAGAAGATGCTTACCTCTGCCGACGGCAAGACGCTGTACTATTACTACGGCAGCGATGCGGCGTTCACGAGCGATACGATCGAGACCGTTATGGCATACGCCTTTGCGTACAGCACAACGCTCAAAACGCTCACCCTTCCCAAGGCGACGAGCCTCGGCGCGAACATGCTGCTCGGGACTTCTGTTACGGGTATCACGGTCGACAGTGTTTCCGAAGTCGGCGCAAGCGCCTTCAAGGGCCTCACGACGCTTGAAAGTTTCAGCGCGGCGAAGGCGACCAAAGTGGGCGAAAGCGCCTTCGACGGCTGCACCGCCCTTGCGACCGTCACCCTTCCCAAGGTGACCGAAGTCGGCGCAAGCGCCTTCAACAAGACCTTGATCACGAAGGAAAGCCTCGCGTTCGATAATCTCACGAGCATCGGCAACTCCGCTTTCTCGAGCTGCAAGAAGATCGAGGGTGACGTGGACATCTCCGCCGCGACGACAATTGGCACGGGTATCTTCTCGTCCTGCTCTGAGATCACAACGGTGAAACTCAACAGCGCGATCACGGCGATCCCCAACAACATGTTCAGCTACTGCACCAACCTCACGAGCGTCACGGGCCCCACCGCGATCACCGAGATCGGGCAGAGCGCCTTCTCGTCCTGCAAGAATATCACCATCGACCTCTCCAAAGTGACGAATATCGGACAGCAGGCATTCAATTCGGGCGCGCTCAAAGACATCGACCTCACAAGTGTTGTGACGATCGGTCAGTACGCCTTCAACGGTTGCCCGCTTGAAACGATCAAGATCGGCGACAAGTGCACATCGATCGGCAGCTATGCGTTTACGCCGTCCTCCGGCAAGGCAACGTACACGCTTACGATCACGGCGCCCGTACCGCCTACGCTTTCGAGCAACGCCCTTCACAAGATGTTCCAGTTCGACGGCTCCATCAAAGTTCCGAGCGAGCTTGTAGACACCTATAAGAAGGCTTCCGGTTGGAAAGACGACGCGAACTACATTTCCGCAATCGAAGCAGAATAACCTTCCATTTCCCCCAACCCCTAAGCCCTCCCCCTTTTGGGGGGAAGGCCCCGCGGGGCGCCCCTTGCCCCCTTGCCCCCTTGCCCACGTCGGCGCGTCATTCAGAGCGTAGCGAAGAATCCCGACGGTCGATGTCGGACTTCGTTTGGGTGGATCCTTCGACCCCCCTTCGGGCAGGGTACGCCCTCAAAATTTAAGGAGAAACCATGAAAACAATCACAAAGATCGCAACGCTTGCCCTGTGCGCATGCCTTGGCGCCCTGTCGTTTGCCGCGTGCGACGGCGGAGAGGCCAAGGAAGTCATCGTATGGGGCGGCGCCGAGGACCAGACGCTCTTAAAACAGATCGTAAAAGAGTTCAAAGAGGCCAATCCCGACGTCACGGAGACCATCACGGTGCGCGTACAGGACGCATGGGACGCCCAGTCGGTCGTCGCCAAGGACCCCGAGGCGGCGGCAGACGTCATACTCATTCCCCACGACCAAGTGGGCATCATGGCGCAGGCGGGGCTCCTCGCCGAGATCAGAGACGGCACGGCGGCGACCTTCGCAACGGACATCAAGACAAACAACGACCCCGCCACCGTCCAACAGGCGACGTATAACGGAAAACTCTACGGTTTCCCGCTCACCATGGATACCTATATCGAGTACTATACGACGAACATCTTCCCCGAAAGTCTCGAAGATACCCTTTTGGGGAGCGTGGATGCGATGCTCGCGGCGAACATGCCGAGCATCGGGACGAGCGCGGAGAAGGCGGCGGCCTTCGGGTTCAACATCGGCGACGGATTCTATTTCAACATGGGATTTTTCGCGATGGACTGCACACTCTTCGGCGCAGACGGGACGGACATCAATGCCTGTAACTGGGACAACGCGGACGGCCTCAAATTCATGCAATATGCGGCGAAAAACTTCCGTCAGAAAGGCAAAAAGTTCAAGTCCGACGACGCGAAAAATCTCGCTACGGCCGTTCTCAACAACCGCCTCGGGGCTTGCATTTCGGGCGGCTGGGAGATGCAGGATACCTTCAAGAACGCGTCCAACATCAAGTACAGAACGTTGCCCTCCATTGAGATAGACGGGCAGGAGAGGCCGCTTGTCGCATTTTCCAACAGCAAGCAGTACGTTGTGAATAACATGTCCGAGAACAAGGGCGTGGCGAGCAGGCTTGCGGCGTATATCACAAGCGAACAGAATCAGCTCCGCTATGCGGCGGACAGAGGGTATTATCCTTCCAACACAAATGCCCAAAACAACACGGCAGTCAAGGACGATCCCTTCTTCAAGGTCATCCGCGAACAGCTCGACAAATCCGTCCCCGTTCCCATTATCCCCGAGATCTCGAGGTACTGGGAGGCGGCGAAGGCGGTCGGCTCGTCCATCTATAACGGGTCGCTTGCGGACGATGACGCCTCTTTGCAAGCCGCCCTCGACAAGTTCATTGACGACCTGCACAGCGCCATTTAAGGGGATCCCTTGGCGCCCCGAAGGAGCAGAAGGGACGTTATTCTAATAACGTCACCCTGAGCCTGTCGAAGGGTCACCATTTTCGTCCTC
>CANREC010000062.1 GCA_947629535.1 uncultured Clostridia bacterium
CGTAGTTTTCCTTCCAGACGGCATAGAGCGTCAAGGTGTCCGTATCGGAGGAGATGGTGTCCCTGTCGAAGTCCCAAGGGTCGGAATAGGTCACTTCCCCCGTCGCCTCGTCCACCGTCTTGGTCTTGCACCAGCTCTCGATCCTGTAGCCGGGATTGTCAATCTTGTTCCCCCCCGCGTATTCGTCGGGAGAAACGATCTTGCAGGACGCGCCCTCGGCGAGATCGTAGTAATATGTGGGCGCACGGCTGCTGTTCTTGTATCTGCCGCCTTCAAGCTCGAATACGACCTTGACGCCCTCAAATGCTTCGTCCCCGCCGCACGCCGCCAAAAGGCCTGCAAAGATACAGGTCAGGCACATACAGACGAGGAGAATGATCGCTCTTTTTCTTTTCATGGATACCTCACTTTGCCGCCTCGGGCGCCGCGGACATGGCGCCGAACGGGCGGAAAGTCCAAAATGACATAATAATACAATATAACATTATACCCAACGGGGCCCTTTCTGTCAAGGAAATTGCATGACATCTGTGTGAATAATTTATAAAATCTCCTTATATTTACTAAAAGCTGTGCTTATGCATTGAAAATATGCAATTATTCAACAAACTTTTTTTGTAATGAACATTTTTTTACGAAAAAGCGGGGTCTCCCCCGTTTCTCCGCAAAAAAATTATTTCTTTTCGGCTCTCCGCAGGAAGATCTTGGAGAGCTCGACGCCGAACAGCGGCACGAGACAGAGCCCTGCGATGATGAGGTATTGCCAAACATTCAGATAAACAAACCCGAAGAACGCCGTCGCCCCCGGAATGCAGGGCACAACGAAGAGCAGGAAGAGGACGATCGCAAAGGAGCCCGCCATCGCGGCGTAGAGGGCCTTGTTGTGGCCGTTGCTCTTTGCAAAGACGGACGCCGTATCCGAGCGTTGGTTGGCGACATGGACGAGCTGGGAGACGGAGATGGTCGCAAAGGTCATCGTCATGGCGGCGCTTGCGTCCCCGAAGGCGTACAGCCCGATGAAGTAGGCCGAGAGCGAGACGGCCGAGAGCAGCGCTCCGTGGAAGAGCACTCTCAGGACGAGCCCCCTTTCGAAGAGGGTCCCCGATTTGAGGGGCGGATGTTCCATGACGTCGGGCGCGGCGGGATCGACCCCGAGGCCCAGGGCGGGAAGGGTGTCCGTCACGAGGTTGATGATGAGCACATGCACGGCGAGGAGCGGCGCGGGCAGGTTGAAGAGGGTCGCGACGATGAGCGTCAGGATCTCCGCAATGTTGCCCGCGAGCAGGAACTGGATGACCTTGCGGATGTTGGCATAGACCCTTCTCCCCTCCCGCACGGCGCTCTCGATGGTGGTGAAGTTGTTGTCGAGGAGAATGATATCCGAGGCGTCCTTGGCGACGTCCGTGCCCGCCCCCATCGCGACGCCGATGTCCGCCGCCTTGAGCGCGGGGGAATCGTTGACGCCGTCCCCCGTCATGGACGCGACTTCGCCCGTCCGCTGCAGGGACTTGACGATGCGGAGCTTGTCGGAGGGTGAGACGCGGGCATAGACGGAAGTTTTCCCGACGACGCCGTCGAGCTGTTCATCCGTCAGCGCCGCGAGTTCGGCTCCCGTCAGGGCGGTGTCCCCTTCGCGGAAGATGCCGAGCTCCTTTGCGATGGCGACGGCCGTCGTCTTGTGGTCGCCCGTGATCATGACGACGCGGATGCCCGCCCTGTGGCAGGAGCTGACGGCCCCGATGACTTCCCGCCGCGGCGGGTCGATCATGCAGGTGAACCCGAGGAAGATGAGGTCCTTTTCGACGTCGTCCCCCTCTTTCGGGAGAAAATCGACCGTCCGCATCGCAAAGCCGAGCACGCGGAGCGCCTCTGCGGACATCTCTTCGGCCTTTTCGAGCACGGCGTTTTTGTCCTCTTCGGTCATGGGACGGACGCCGTCCGCCGTGAGGACGGAAGAGCACAGAGGCAGAAGGCCGTCGATGGCCCCTTTTGTATAGACCTTTTTTGTCCCCTCTTCCCCGACGACGACGGACATGCGTTTTCTGTCCGAATCAAAGGGCTGTTCGAAGAGGCGGGGCCGCTCGGCCTTGAGCTTTTCGCAGTCGATCCCGTACTGTTCGGCGAGGACGATGAGCGCGCCCTCGGTGGGGTCGCCGAGCCATTCCCCCTCGCGGCTTGGATCCTTTGCGGCGTCGTTGCAGAGCGCCGAGGCGACAAAGAGCGGCTTTGCGGCCTGAGAAGGCGTTCCGCCGACGTCCGTCAGGACGCCGTCCGAGAGGTAGCGGGTGACGGTCATGCGGTTGAGGGTGAGCGTCCCCGTCTTGTCGCAGCAGATGACGGTGGCGGAGCCCAGCGTCTCCACGGCGGGGAGACTTCGCACGAGCGCCTGCTGTTTTGCCATGCGCTGTACGCCGAGGGCCATGACGACGGTCGCCGTCGCGGGAAGTCCCTCGGGGATGACGGAGATCGCGAGCGACACGGCCGTGAGCGCAAGCGTTTTCCAGTTGTGAACGTCATAGATGAGCCCCACGCCGAACATCGCGAGGGCGACGATGATGCCGACGAGGGAGAGCACTTTGCCCACATGGTCAAGTTTCCTCTTCATGGGCGTCTGAAGTTCGTCCGTCTCGTCGAGCATGCCCGCGATGGAGCCCACCTGCGTGTTCATGCCCGTCCCGACGACGACGCCGATCCCCGTGCCCGCCGTGCAGACACAGGAAGAAAAGGCCATGTTGACGCGGTCGCCCAAGGGGGCGTCCTCTTTGAGAACGGAGATCGCATCCTTTTCGACGGGGACGCTCTCCCCCGTGAGCGCCGATTCCTGCACGGCTAAATTGGCCTCCTCGATGAGGCGCAGATCTGCGGGGACGACGCATCCGTCGGCCAAAATGACGACGTCGCCGGGGACGAGTTCTTCCGCGGGCAGCGTGCATTCCTTCCCGTCCCGCAGGACCCGCGCGGACGGAGCGGTGAGCGTTGCGAGCGCGGCAAGCGCGTCGGCCGCCTTCTTCTCCTGCACGATGCCGATGACGGCGTTCACGATGACGATGACGAAGATGACGGCCGCCTCGGCCCAGTCGTGAAAGATGAGCGAGAGGACGGCCGCAAGGAGAAGGATGATGACCATGACGTCCATGATCTGCTCCAGCAGCATCTTCCAGATGCTCTTCTTCTTGCGCTCCTTCAGGGCGTTGCGGCCGTAGATCTGCCGCCGCCGCGCGGCCTCTTCCGAGGAAAGGCCCCCCTTCCCCGCCGAGAGCGCGGAGAGGACCTCTTCCGTCCCCATTGCATGCCAATGTTTCTGTTCCATAGTCTGCTCCGATAACGGTTATGATTTATTATAACGAAAAAGATGCAAAATAAAAACCTTCCGCGAAAAATTTGTCCGCGGAAGATGTGTCGGGCGGTCAGTCGGCCCCTTCAAAGAGCGGGACCCGCGCGACGCCGCTGTACTTGGCGCCCTGCCGCGCGTCGACGAGTTGCTTGTCATAGTTGTTGCGGCTGTCGCTCCCGTACATATAGAAGTTGAAGTCCTGCGTGCCTGCCGCGCTCGGGAGAAGGGTCCCCTGCTGCTGCATGGCGCCCTGTCCGTCCTTGAGGATGCTGATATTGACGCTGAGATGTCTGAGATCCTTGAGGTCCTCGTTGAGCCCGTCCATGTCGAGGGCGGAATAGTTTCTGCCGCCGCCGTAGAAGGCGATGCCGCCGTGCACAAATTCTTTGTCGTCCCTCTTCTCGATGAAGGTGCCGTAGGAATCGGGATTCTTCCCGCAGACGAAGTCGATCATGCTCTGGATGTCGAGCTTGAGCCACTCGTGCAGTGCGCCGATGGGCGATTCGATGAGCGTCGAGGAATCGATGAGGGAAATATCCTTCCAGTCATACAGCCTGACATCCCCTTCGAGACGGAGCACGGAGGCGAAAGAGGTCCCGCCCGAGCTCTGCCATTCCGTCGTGAAGGCATAATAGCCGCTTTGCGGATCGGACCCCTCATAGAGGAAGGTGCCCGCAAAGTTGCTCTCGACGCCGACGGTGAAGAGACCGCTCGTCTCGACGACGGAATCCTTCAGGGTGACGTCCGTCATGACGTACTGCTGATAGAACCAAGGGTCGTCATAGAGCTTTCCGTCCCCATAGATGTTGGACTTGCCCGTCTCCTTGTACGGTTTCCCGCTCTGGTCGTAGAACTGCGGCTCGGCGGTAGCTGCCCTGCTCGCTCTGAGGGCGCGGTTGGCGCCGATCTTGAGAATGAACTCTCTCCCCTGCGAGAGGATGCACCCCTCGATATTGACGGTGATACGCTCGCTGTCGCAGCCTTTGTTCTCGGAGATGCTTTTGATGAAGTAGTGGTCGCCGCTGCGGTTGCCGCCGTAGGCGCGGATGACGTTGCGCCCGTTGCGGATGCGGCAGTTGACGATGTCAACGGTGGCGTTGACCTCGAGCGTCGTGCCCGTGAGGTTGAGGTTGGAGAGGTCGTAGCCGCCGTCCTCGCCCTCAAGAGAGCTGTCGCTGCAGCCGAGAAGGTTGACGCCGTACAGCTTGATGTTGTCGGTGCGGACGAGGAAGGCGATGTTGTCCTGCCCCGCCACGCTCGCCATCTGCCTGTATTTGACGAAGTACAGCGGGCCGTTGTAGTCGTCGATGAGGTGGACCCCCGCGCTGTCCTTGGCGTGGGTGAAGTTATCCGCATCGATGTACTTGCCGTTCCCGTAGACGTCGTTCTTGAATTCCATGACGTAATGAAGATCGGGCTTGAGGTTTTCGGTCGTCTTTTCGTACCATGCGATGTTGTAGGTGGAGCGCATCGTGTGCGCCGCAAGCATGGTCTTTCTGGTATCGAGGTCGAGCGTCTGGCCCGTGAGGTCGGTGCCGAGCTTGATGTTGTCGGTCAGAACGACCTTGAGGCCCGCGTCCGTCGCCTTGACGAGCTCGGGCGCGTTCTTGACGCCGACGGCGTCCTTGACGACGTTGACCGTGAGCGTCGCCGTGACATGGGTGCCGAAGGACTCGTTCCCCTTCCAATAGGCCGTGACCGTGACTTTGCCGTCGCCGAGGGGCACGAGGATCCCCTCCCGCTCATCCACCTTTGCGATGCTCTCGTCGGAGACCGTATAGCCGACGTCGTCCCCCGCCTTGCCCGTTCCCGCGGTGCTGTAGGCGTAGACGCGGAGCGGATAGACGGAATCTGTGAGCTCCAAAGAGCTGTTATATTCCTTCCCCGCGACGGTGTAGCACTCGGCGAGGTCGACCTTGACGTTGTTTGCGATCTGGATGGCGCTGACCTTGCTGACGACGGAAAGATGGATCTCCTCCTCGTCGGTCTCGTCGCCGTACGCCGCCTTAGCGCGGAGGACATAGTTCCCGCCCTCGATCGGTCTCACCGTGGCGGTAGAGCCCTCTGCCGTGAAGTATTCCTTCGGGCCATCGAACTCCCAAGTGTATTGCACGTCCTTCGCGCCGCCCGTCGAGACGGCATAGAAAGAGACGGAATTCCCCGTGAGAAGGGTGACTTCCCGCCTGCCCCCCTCCTGATGGACGGGCATGTCGGAGAAGATGGAGAAGGCAAATTCCGTGAAGGTGACGTTGAAGTCGACCCGTTTCCCGCCCGCGACGATGGACGCCTGAAAGCTGTCCCCCGCGTCCTCGCCGATCTCGATGTCGAGAATGTACTTGCCGTCATGCAGGTTGGTCGCGGAGATGCAGCGGGCATGGTCGCTGATGAACTCCGAATAATTGCCGTTGCATTCGACATAGAGACGGACCTCTTTGGTCCCCTTCACGAGCTGAATGCCCGAGAAATCGGTGCTGCCGTTGACGGCGACCTCGCCCTGCGCGGGTTTTTTGACGGTGAGAAGGACCTTCTTTTTGAGCGGCCCGTCGATACCGTCGGGGACGGAGACTTCGAATTCTTTGCTCCCCGAGAAGGGCAGGAAGAGCTTGCGTTCTCCCTTTTCGATCTCGGCATACAGATCGCCGCTCTGGGTGATGGAATAGTCGGTGAACCCGACGGGGTGGATGTCGATGTCGTAAGAGTATGTCCCCGCGGGGATCTCGGCCTCATATCCCTGTGCCGTCTCCCTGAGGACGTTGTTCTCGCCGTCGAGGACGGAGAAGTCGAAGTCGTACACTTTGGAAGAGACGATGACGACGGACATGGAGTCCGTAAAGCTCATGTCGTTGCTCTTTGCCGTGATCGTGACCGTCCCCTCTTTCCTCGGAACGAGCTTCCCGTCCTTGGTTACGGTCGCGACGGTCTCGTCGCTCGAAAGGAGAGCGTATTCTTGATTGGTCGCGTTGGCGGGCGAAACTTCGGCCGAGATCGTGTGCTCGATCTTGTCGGCCATGTCGACGAAGAGCGTCCCCTCTTTGTCCGTGCCCTCGGCGCGGATCGTGATGCCGTTGACGGAGATGTTGACGCCGAGGCTCACGAGGTTGACCGAAGAGAAGATGACGAGCACGAATACCATGGGCAGCACTAAAATGAGTGCAATGAGAGTTTTCCGCATCAGATGCCCCCTCCCGAAAATTCATAGTATTTTTTACCGAGGCGGAAGAGCATGTAAAATGCCGAAAGACCCGCCGCGAGGAGGGCGATCCCCCCCGTTAAAAGATAGGTGATGGCGCCGTACTCAAAGCCTCTGAGCACGGAGAGGACCTTGAGGACGAACACGAGGCCGCCGACGGCGAAGGAGAGCGCCATGCCCATGACGATGACCGTTGAAACGGTGCCCGAGGATTCCTTGATCTCCCCGTCGTCCTCCGTCGAGAACTTGGCGTGGTTGAAGTCGTATCTCGTGGCGACGGCGATGTTGGCAAAGCTGAAGAGCATGCCGATGAGGATGAGGAAGAACGCGTCCCCCCATCCGACGATCCCCGTGGAGAGCAGGATCGTTGCGGAGAGCGCCTGCGACAGCGCCGTCACGAGCAGACAGAGCACGATCTTGGAAAAGAACACCGTTCTGAAGTTCAAGGGCATCGCCTTGACGGTGTAGAACATCTGGCCGTCGCGGCTGATGTTCGTCGCGCAGAATATGTTCGTGAGCGCTCCGAAGAGTATGGTGAGGAAGAGCGCGAGCTCGAGATTGCAGTTGAGCCCGACGAGATTTTCGACGAGCGACGCCCCTACGTCCATGCAGAAGTACACCATGAGAGGCATGATGAGCGCGACGGAAAAGTAGGAAAACGTATAGGACGGCGTACGGAAGATGAGGAGAAATTCCTTCTTCAGAAGAGCCGTGAACTTGCTGTGACGCTTTCTCAGATGCGAGGAGCGGAGCATGAAACTCGCCGAGCCCTCGTTGCGGGCCTTGAGGGCCTTCCCGAGAATGCCCTTGATGATGAGAAGGGACAGAAGAAGGCAGACGGCGATGAGCACGGCCATAAAGACCCAGCTCCAGACGGGGTCGCTCCCCGACATGATCCCCGCGAACCACCGTGCGGGATAGAGGAAGGAGCAGACCTTCCCGATGGCAGTCATGACCCGTTCGTTGAAGAAATAGCGGACGGAATCGCCGAGCAGCATCTGTTTGACGCCGCCGAGGATCATCGAATACAGCCAAAAGGCCACGCCGAGCAGAGCCGTCAAAAGGACGAACGTGACGGCAAATCTTTCCCGCAAGAACCGCTTGAGCGCCTGATAGGGAAGGACGAGCAGCGCCGCGATCGCGATCGTGATGAGTGGCAGGATGAAACAGATGAGGAAAGTCCAGACCCAGTACAGCGCCGTCACCCCCACTCTGAGGGAGAAGGTGATGTTGACGGTCAGCACGGCGACGAGCGCGATAAAGAACTGGCTGATGTAGATATTGACGAGCTTTGCGACGAAGAGCGTCTTTTCGTTGATGGGCATCGCCGAAAAGATCTTCATGTCGTCCGAGGAGAAGAGCTCTCTCCCGATCTGCCCGATGCCCCCGATGACCATGCCGACGATGACCGCCGAATAGAGAATGGTGAAGAGCTCCGTCGCGCGGGCGAGGAGATCGTTGGAGCCGCCCGTCTTGACGGCCATATAGATCTCGGTGAATCTTCCGAAGAATACGATGAAGAGCGTGGCGATGGCCGCGATGAGGACGAGGCGGAGAAGGAATCCCAACAGGTCGAATTGCCCCGCCATGAAGGCAGAACGGCGTTCCTGTATCCCCTTCCTCAAGAGCGCGTTGACCGTACGGAACCGAATGCGCCCGCTCTTTTTTGCCGCAGCGGCATTAGTCCTGTTGTTCATTGCGCAAGAAGTACTCCTCAAAGTCAAAGGCGGGATTTTCCGCATAGATCTTCTTCACATCGAGCCCGTCGGCCTGCAGGCCCTTACGGATCAGAACGACGCGGTCGCAGAGTTTGGCGACGGTGTTGAGTGCGTGGGACGAAAAGAGAATAGTCTTTCCGTTTTTGACATACTCGTGCATGAAATCCTGCACGGCGCGCATGGTGCGGGGGTCGAGGCCCGTCATGGGCTCGTCGAGGATCCACAGCTTTGGCTCGTGGATGAGAGAGCCCATCATGCAGATCTTCTGCCGCATGCCGTGCGAATAGGACGAGATGAGATTTTCGATGGGTTTGCCGAGCTGAAATACTTGCTCGAGGGCCTCGAGGCGCGGCTTTCTCAGTTCCGTGGGGACGTCATAGACGTCGGCCATGAAGTTGATGTACTGAAGGCCCGTCATCTTGATGAAGGTCGCATGGTTGTCGGTAACGAACCCCATGTTGGCTTTTGCGGCCTCGGCGTCCTTGCGGATGTCGTAGCCCGCGATGGTGATGGTGCCCTTCTCGAAGGGAAGCATCCCCTCGAGACATTTGAGGGTGGTCGACTTCCCCGCGCCGTTGTGGCCGAGGAGACCGACGATCTCCCCCTCATAACAGTCGAAGGAGATGTCGCTGATCGCCCAGTCCGCCTTGCGCGAATACTTCTTGTACAGCCCTTTGATGCTGAGGACGGCCTGCCTTTCGGCCCCCTCGGCGGGAATCGTGTCTGCCATAAATACTCCTTATGTTTCTTTGGTCGTTTCCGTCTCTTCCGAAACGGCCTGCCCTTGCGCGGGACCGCCCGCAAGCCCCTTTCTGCCGATGCGGCATTCCACAATAAAAGGGTGAGCAGAATTTGATTTTTTACCCAAAATAAAAATAGTTCTCCGAACAAAACCGACCGCGGTGAAACGCGGACGCACCCCTCTTGATCCGGGGCCTAAAGCGGAGACGGCCCTTTTCCCCTTGCGGAAAGGAAACATGGGCGGCCCGCGATGAGATCGTGCAGAAAACTGATATTGATTTTACCATATTCCGCCATGATTGGCAACTTTTTCAACGATGTTTTCCGAATTTTGACGAAAATTGACGAAAAAATACTTATTTTTATTTTATTATTTTGAGAAAAATACGGTGAAATGCTCATTCTGAGG
>CANREC010000063.1 GCA_947629535.1 uncultured Clostridia bacterium
CATCTTCTCCAATCGAAGTCACACAATTTCCAATCGTCACACTCTTCAGCTCCCAACAATCCTCAATCGCATAGTCTCCGATCGAGGTCACACTGTCTGGGATTTCAATGCTCGTTAGCCCGTTGCATTTGCGTAACGCATCGGCTCCAATCGATGTCACGCTGTCGGGAATCGTAATGCTCGTCAGTTTGTGACAACCACTGAACGCATAATCAGCAATCGTTTTTGTCCCCATCCGAATGTAGTATGTGCCCCAGATCAAATCTGCCTCAATAAAATGATTGCCAATATAGAGGACTCCTCTTGTACCACCGTACCAATGACTTGCATCTTCATAATAGGCAGTCCCATTGAACGCATTCGTTCCGATCGACGTCACACTGTCGGGAATGGTAATGTTCGTCAGCTCAGTGCAATGATCGAACGCATGATCTCCGATCGAGGTCACGCTGTCGGGAATGGTAATGCTCGTCAACCCTTTGCAGTAAGAGAATGCATATTGATAAATTTCATATTCTCGTCCGCTTGGGGATTTTTGCGGAAGCAGCAATTCGGCTTTGACCCTGTCATATCCGAGCAGGTAACTTGCTTCTTCGTCCTCATAGAACACGCATCCGTCGTCACTGGTCGTCTGCTTGCTCTTCTCATCAGTCGTATAGACACACTTTGCATAACGTGCCACGCTCCCGTTTGATTCGTCCCCTTTGACAATATTCAATTCCGAATAATTCCATACTTCAAAAAGTTTATAGCAACCCCTGAACGCATAATCTCCGATCAATGTCACGCTGTCGGGAATCGTAATGCCCGTCAGCCCACTGCAACCTCTGAACGCATAGTCCCCGATCGAGGTCACGCTGTCGGGAATCGTAATGCTCGTCAACCCCCTGCAATCATAGAACGCATCGGCTCCGATCGATGTCACGCCATTTCCGATCGTTACGCTCTTCAGCCAGTAACAATAATTGAACGCATAGTCCCCAATCGAGGTAACCCTGTCGGGAATGGTAATGCTCGTCAACCCCCTGCAATCATAGAACGCATAGTCCCCGATCGAGGTCACGCTGTCGGGAATCGTAATGCCCGTCAGCCCACTGCAATCATAGAACGCTTTGGCTCCAATCGATGTCACACTGTCGGGAATGGTAACGCTCGTCAGATCTCTGCAACCATAGAACGCCTGCTGTCCAATTACCGTCACCCATTTACCTTGATAGCCGTATGGGATCACAATGTCGCCGCTCATCGTGTCGTTCCCTAATACGCTGTAGCTTTTATGATCTGAATTTAAGCTGTATGTAAGCCCCTCGGTAAATTTCCACTCCGTTTCGCATTTGTCATAGCGCACGCACTTGTTCTCGGCAGTGAACTCATGTCCGAGCGGGACATCGGTCTCATATTCCTCGATTTCGGCAGTGCCCTCTTCGTCGATGAGATCCTTGTTGCATCTTGAACATCTCCAATAATCAAACGTTCCCGCTTCGGTACAGGTTACGCTCCCTGCATGAAATTCGGTGTCGTGTCCAAGCTTGCTCCCCCTGACCGTACGGGTATCAGTCTCCGTACAACGAATACACTTTGCGGTCTCCGTTCCGTCCTCGGTGCAGGTCGCGTCACCGTTGGAAACGTATGTCTCGAAGGTATGGCCGAGCTTGCTCCCCTTGACCGTACGGGTATCAGTCTCCGTGCAACGAATACACTTTGCGGTCTCCGTTCCGTCCTCGGTGCAGGTCGCGTCACCGTTGGGGGCATAATTTTCAAACTTGTGTCCGAGGGCGGTGCCGCTCTTTGTGCGTGTGTCCGTTTGGCCGCAGGAACAAGCAGCGGTCTCCGTACCGTCTTTAGTGCATGTGGCGTCATTGTTGTAGACATAATTCGTAAAATCATGCACATGAGGTTCTTCGCCCTCGTCGGGTTTTTTCGTCTCCTCTTGTTCGGTATTGCCCGAACCTCCAACATCGCTATTGCCGAAGAGATCGCACGCTGAGAGGCCGAGGGTGAGGCAGAGGGTGGCGACGAGGGTCAACAGGATCGTCAAAAGTTTGCGTTTCATATGGTTTCTCCTTTTTCCGTTTTTTGCGGGCAAAAAATAAGGGCGCTCCAATCACGGAACGCCCGCATTGAGTATCCCACGATTGTTGCCACACAATTGAAATTCCGAACTTTTGACAAACGGAAAAAAGGATACACAAAATGCCGGTGTAGCCGCTTGTCAAAACGTTCTATTCAATTATGTGGCACTTTCAGTATACCACAGTGCCGACAAATTTGCAAGATTTTTTTGAGGTTTGGTTGAAAAGGGTTAGAATGTGATGCTCCCGTGCGTTTGCTGGGATCCTTCGACACGCCGCCTTTGGCGGCGGCTCAGGATGACGCGGGGAAGAGCCTTCCCCTTGTGGGGGGAAGGTGTCTGCCGTAAAGCAGACGGATGAGGGGCATTCCATTTAGAGCACCCCTCCTCAGTCGCGCAAGGACAGCGCGACAGCTCCCCCCCTGAGGGGTGAAGCCTTTGATCACCCGCTCCGCCCGTTTGCTGGGATCCTTCGCTACGCTCAGGATGAGCACTTCCCCCCTTGAGGGGTGAAGCCTTATGCCGCTCCGTAGGTTCAATGGGATTCTTCGGGCTTCGCCCTCAGAATGAGCGGAGGACTCCGTTCAAGGGGATCCTTCGGTCGGCGCGTTCCCTCAGAATAACGCGTCGACGGGTGGGAAACCGCAAAAAAATTCCAAAAAAACCCTGTGCAAAGACTATGCAAATTGTAAAATCTATGATATAATAGATAGCGGAATACTGTATTTACGGTCGGAGCGAGCATGGCAGACAATTTTATCGAACAATTCATTGACGAAGATCTCGCCGCGGGGAAAATTTCTTCCATCCAGACGCGATTTCCGCCCGAGCCCAACGGGTATCTCCACATCGGGCATGCGAAGAGCATGTTCATCAACTTCGGCACGGCCGAAAAATATCACGGCAAGTGCAATCTCTTCTTCGACGACACCAACCCTTCCAAGGAAAAGACGGAGTACGTTGACGCCATCCGCCGCGACATTCTCTGGCTCGGCTACCATTGGGAAAAGGAAGTCTACGCTTCCGATTTCTTCGACGTCATCTATGAATATGCCGAAAAGCTCATCAAAGAGGGCAAGGCGTTCGTCTGCGACCTCTCCGCCGACGAGATCCGCGAGACGCGCGGCACGCTCACCGAACCCGGCAAGGAGAGCCCCTATAGAAACCGCACGCCCGAGGAGAATCTGACGCTCTTCCGCGAGATGCGGGACGGCAAATATCAGGACGGAGAGAAGTGCCTCCGCGCCAAGATCGACATGGCCTCGCCCAACGTCAACCTGCGCGACCCCGTCATCTACAGGATCCTGCACGCCACCCACCACAGAACGGGCGACAAGTGGTGCATCTACCCGATGTACGACTACGCCCATCCCATCTGCGACTTTCTGCAGGGCGTGACCCATTCTCTCTGCACGCTCGAGTTTGAGGACCATCGCCCCCTGTACGACTGGGTGGGCGTCAACCTCGGTTTTTCGCCCAAGCCGCGGCAGATCGAGTTCGCACGGCTCAATCTCACCAACCTCGTCATGAGCAAGCGGTATCTCAAGAAGCTCGTCGAGGAAGGCTCCGTCCACGGATGGGACGATCCGAGAATGCCCACGCTTGCGGGCCTTCGCAACCGCGGCATTCCCGCCGAGGCCATCAAGGACTTCTGCCAAAGGGCGGGCGTCACCAAGGCGCAGTCCGAATGCGAGATCGGCTACTTCGAGGCCGTCGTGAGGGACTATCTCAATCTCCACGCTCCGCGCGCGATGGCCGTCGTCGACCCCTTGAAACTCACCGTCACCAACTATGAAGGGGAAGAGGACGCCGACTTCGAGATCAATCAGCTCGACGAAAATGCGGGCACGCGGAAGGTGAAGTTCGGGAAGGAGCTCTACATCGAAAGGGGCGACTTCTCCCTCGACCCGCCGCCCAAGTATCACCGTCTCAAGATCGGCAGCTATTGCAGGCTCAAGAGCGCCTACATCGTCCGCGCCGACGAGGCCGTGACGGATGAAGAGGGCAACGTCGTTGAGGTCAGATGCACCTACTTCCCCGAGAGCCGTTCGGGAAACGACACGAGCGGCATCAAGGCAAAGGGCGTTCTGCACTGGGTCAATGCCGAAACTTGCGTGGACGCCGAACTGAGGCAGTACGAGCATCTTCTCCGCGACGCCGACTACAGCGGGCAGGACTTCTCGGAGCGCATTGACCTCGATTCCGAGCACATCTTCTCCGCCAAGGCCGAACCCTACCTCAAAGAGGCGGCGGACGGCACGGCCTTCCAGCTCATGCGCACGGGCTATTACAAGAAGGCGACGGAAAACGGCAAGCTCGTCCTCTCGGAGATCGTCTCCCTCAAGGACAACTTCAATAAATAAAAAATAGCTTTCTCCGCGGGATGCCGCGGGAAAGGAGGAATTATGAATTTACTACTTGCAGGGTCGGATGCCGCCATGTATGCCGTTATCGGCGTCGTCGGCGCGCTCCTTCTCATCTGCGCGATCTACGGGCTCATCAGGAAGTTCACCCGTCTCACATGGATCGGCTGGGAACTTCTCATCGTGTTCGGCGTGGACCTTCTCCTTCCCAAGGAGATGAACTTCGCCGTCTCGACGCTCCTGCTCGTGCTCTGCATCGTGCTCCCGCTCGCAGGGGAACACTTCCTCAGAAGGGCGCTCGTGACCAAACAGGTCACGCCTTCACGCGGGGCCGCCAATTTCTTCGATCACTTCGGCGGCATGTTCACGGCCATCGTCGGCGTGCTGATGTTCCTTGCCGCGCTCGGCGGATTGGGCGTCGCCGTGATGGGCACTTTCATGAAGGAAAGCAGCGCGGTAGCGCAGATCCCCCCGATCCTCCTGGAGCACGGGCTTGACTTCTTCATCCTCGCCGTCTGTCTGGTCATCGCGCGTGCGGGTTGCAGGCTCGGCATCATGAAGGGGCTGAACTACCTCATCACCGTCCTTCTCGTGTTCGGGGCCTTCTTCGGATGTCTCCTTCTCTTCTCGCAGGTCGGCTGGGGGCTCTCCTTCTCGGGAACGGTCGGCGGATGGTTCGGCATGAAGGGCTCGCTCGCACCCATCGTCGGCTGCGGCGTTCTGACGCTGTTCTTTACCTTGCTCCTCTTCATCGGGATCATGTTCCTCTCGCACTTTGTCGACAAGAAGATCCGTTCGGCCAACTCCTATCAGGCCGTCGCGATCCCCGACGGGCTCATCCTCGGCATCGCCTACACGGCCGTGTTCATCCTGCTGATCCTCGGGATACAGGCCCTGTTCGGCGCCCTCGCGCAGGGGGATTTCCTCTCCTCGCTCGTGAGCTCGGCAGGTATCGAGATAGATCTCGGCAATGTGGACAGCACGCTCGCCAATATCGGCAACAGCCTTGCGGACTTTGCGAAGTCCTCGCCCATCTCCGCAGGGTTCTATATCAACAATCCGTTTATCGGGTAAAACAGGATAACTTCGGGCAATCGGGATATAATGATAGCAGGATATGCTTGATAAACGCACACATCTTCTGCTCTCCCGCATTGCCCTTCTTTGCAACGACGGGAGCTATCGGGTCGTCGAGGAGAAGGACCTTCTCTCTTCCTTTCCCGAAAAGCTCAAAACGGACGGCGAGGGCCTCTTACACATGCTCAAATATCTCCGCGAGCATGGCTATATCGACGTAAAATATGCGGAGGACGGGGTGTATTGCCTCTCTCCTCTTCCCGAAGGGCGCATGTATGACGAGAGGACCCGCCGCGAGCGGAGAGAGGGGATCAAGCGGAGGACCGCCCTCTTCGTCTCCGCCCTGCTCAGCGCCTTTGCGGGCGCCTTTGCGGGCGCGGGGCTCGCCGTGCTCCTCCTTACGGGGGGCGCATGATCAGCGACACATTGAATAAGCGCGAGGACGCGGTGATGAACGCCGTTTTTACCCTATCGGCGGGGCGGGAGAGATTGATCGCCGCCCCGTATGATATTTTAGCGCTCCTTCCGCCGAAATTGAAGTTCGATGAAGAAAAGCTCGAGCGCGTTCTCCGCGATCTCGGGCTCGACGGTTATTTCGAGCTTATTTTTTCGGACCGCAAGGGCGAACGGGTGTACGTTTTACACCTGACGAGCCGCGGCCTCAACTTTCGGCGGCAGGACAGGCAGCTGAAACGGAGCGTGTGGTTCCGATGGGGAGTCGCCGCGATCGGCGCCGTCATCACTGCCCTCATCGGCATGCTTTTACGGTTGCTATTAGGGTGAAGGGGATCCTTCGGTCGCTACGCTCCCTCAGAATGAGCGGGAAGCCCCACGCGCTCATCCTGAGCGCAGCGAAGGATCTCATAAACTTACGGAGTTTCTGTGCTCATCCTGAGCATAGCGAAGGATCTCATAAACCTACGGAGAAGTTATGTCTTACACATATATTTTGACCAACAAATACAACTCGGTACTGTATGTCGGTGTGACAGTCGATATCCGACGCCGTTATTTTGAGCACTTATTCAAAGTCAATGACGGTTTCACAAAGAGATACGATCTCGATAAATTGGTCTATTACGAATGTTTTGAACACAAAAACGATGCGATCGCCAGAGAAAAGTCATTAAAAGGAAAAACGCGGGAAAAAAAGATGGCGTTGATAAAGGAAATGAATCCCGAATGGAAGAACTTGATGGAAGAGGACGATTGAAAGACTTCGTTCAAGGGGATCCCTCGGTCGCTACGCTCCCTCAGAATGAGTGGGGAGCCCCCTGTGCTCATCCTGCCCCGCGCGCATTCTTATTGCACCAAGCGCGGCACGAGGAGCGTAGCGACGAAGTAGCGCAGCGAAGGATCTCATAAACCCACGGAGCAGGGGGCAAGGACTTCGTTGAAGTGGATCCCTCGGTCGCCTTGCTCCCTCAGAATGAGCGGGGAGCCCCCTGTGCTCATCCTGAGCGCAGCGAAGGATCTCATAAACCCACGGAGCAGGGGGCAAGGACTTCGTTGAAGTGGATCCCTCGGTCGCTTTGCCCCCTCAGAATGAACGGTTACGATCATGGAACATCATGAATTTATCTTAAAATCGCCGTTTGCGCCGACGGGGGACCAGCCCGAGGCGATCAAGTCCCTCACGGAGGGGGTCCTTGACGGTATCCGCACGCAGGTCCTTGTCGGCGTCACGGGCAGCGGCAAGACGTTCACTATGGCAAACGTCATCAAGAACATCGGCCGTCCCACCCTCGTCATCGCCCACAACAAGACGCTCGCCGCGCAGCTCTGCAACGAGTTCCGCGCCTTCTTCCCCGAGAATCGCGTCGAATATTTCGTCTCCTATTACGACTACTATCAGCCCGAGAGCTACATCCCCTCGACGGATACCTATATCGAAAAGGATCTCTCGATGAACGACGAGATCGACAAGCTCCGCAATGCCGCGACCTGTTCGCTCGGCGAGCGGGATGACGTCATCGTCGTGAGCTCGGTCTCCTGCATTTACGGCCTCGGCGCCCCCGAGGAGTTCTTCCGCCTCGGCATTTCCATGCGCCCCGGGCAGGAGATGGCGCGGGACGAGCTCTTGTCCCGCCTCGTTGACATCCACTATGCGAGGAACGACATCGACTTCAAGCGTTCCACCTTTCGCGTCAGAGGAGACGTCGTGGAGATCTTCCCCGCGTCCAATTCCGAAGTCGCGATCCGCGTGGAATTTTTCGGCGACGAGATCGACCGCATCTCCGAAGAGGACGTCACGACGGGAAAGATCCTCTCCGAACTCAAGCACGCCGTCATCTTCCCCGCGAGCCACTATGCCGTCGGGAGCGAAAAGCTCGCGTTCGCCCTTTCCATGATCGAACAGGATCTGGAGGGCGAAGTCAAGGCGTTTGAGGACGAGGGCAAGCTCCTCGAGGCACAGCGGCTTCGGCAGAGGACGGAGCACGACCTCGAGATGATACGCGAGATCGGCTACTGCTCGGGGATAGAGAACTATTCCCGCTACTTCGACGGAAGGTCTCCCGGGCAGCCGTCCTTTACGCTCCTCGACTACTTTCCCCCCGATTTCCTCGTCTTTATCGACGAGAGCCACATGACCATTCCGCAGATCCGCGCCATGTACAACGGCGACAGGGCGAGAAAGATAAACCTCGTCGACTACGGGTTCCGCATGAAGTCCGCCTTCGACAACAGGCCGCTCACCTTTGAGGAATTCGACGAACGCATCCCGCAGCTCATCTGCGTCTCGGCGACCCCCGCGCCCTATGAGCTCGGCGAGGCGGGCAACGTCGTCGAACAGCTCATCCGCCCGACGGGCCTTCTCGACCCCAAAGTCGAGGTCCGTCCGACCAAGGGACAGATCGACGACCTTCTCTCCGAGGTCCACACCGTCACAAAGGGCGGCGGCAGGGTGCTCGTCACGACGCTCACCAAGCGCATGGCCGAATCGCTCACCGATTTCATGAAAGAGGCGGGCGTCAAGGTCCGCTATATGCACTCGGACGTAGACACGTTAGAGCGCATCGACATCATCAACGGCCTGAGAAGCGGAGAGTTCGACGTCCTCTGCGGCATCAACCTCTTGCGGGAGGGGCTCGACCTTCCCGAAGTCAAGCTCGTCGCCATTCTCGACGCCGACAAGGAAGGATTTTTGCGGAGCGAGACTTCCCTCGTGCAGACCATCGGCCGCGCCGCAAGGAACGCCGAGGGACGGGTCATCATGTACGCCGACGAGATGACGGGTTCCATGGAACGCGCCATCGGCGAGACGGACCGCCGCAGAAAAATTCAGCAGTTATATAACGAAAAACACGGGATCGTGCCCAAGACCATCGTCAAGGAGATCGGCTCCACGCTCGCCATCACGGGCAAGGCGAAGAAGGGCGCGGACATCAAGCTCAAGGACATTCCCGAGGAGATAGAGCACTTGAAGGCGCTCATGAAGGTGGCGTCGAACGCCCTCGACTTCGAACGCGCGATCGAGATCCGCGAGACCATCAACGAACTGAGAAAAAGAATGCGAAAGTGAGGGGAAACGTGTTCTGATTGCCCCGCTTGCTCATCCCGCCCCGCGCGCATTCTTATTGCACCAAGCGCGGCACGAGGAGCGTAGCGACGAAGTAGCGTAGCGAAGGATCTCATTCGACCTACGGAGTAGGCGACAAGGTTCGTGGCGTGATGGGTTTTGGAACTTGCATAACTAACGCCTCGCACGGATTTATTTTGCATAGCAAAAGAAATCGTGCGAAAT
>CANREC010000064.1 GCA_947629535.1 uncultured Clostridia bacterium
AGCCCCGTGAGCTCAATATGGGCGGGGGATTCGGCATCTGGTACACCGATGAGGACGCCAAGATCCCTCCGGAGGGCTATCGCGCCTATCTTTCCGCGCTCATTCATGCCGTCAAAGCGGGCTGCAAGGAGCACGCCCTCGCACTTCCCCGCATTCTTGTCGAGCCGGGCCGTTCCATCGTCGGCGAGGCAGGCATCACGCTCTATACGGTCGGGGCGGTCAAGGATATCCCCGGGCTCAAAAAATATGTCGCGATCGACGGCGGCATGTTCGATAATCCGAGATACTGTCTCTACGGCTCCAAGTATACGGCCATCCTTGCGAACCGCGCGGACGAAACGCCCACCGAGCTCGTCTCAGTTGCAGGGAAGTGCTGTGAGAGCGGGGATCTCATCGGCGTCAATATGGCCCTGCCCAAGGCCGAAACGGGGGACATTCTTGCCGTGCTCTCAACGGGAGCATACAATTATTCCATGGCGAGCAATTATAACAGAAATCTTATTCCGCCCGCGATCCTCGTCAAGAACGGACGGGCCGACTATATCGTAAAGCCTCAGACGTTCAGCGACCTCGTGCGGTTTGACGTCATTCCCGAGCGATTGAAGAAGTCGAAATAGAATATCCGCGAGCGATTTTTGCAAATCGTCCGCCGATTTCTTGCTTTTTTTCGTGATAATTGTTATAATAGACAGGCATGAGGATCAATGTATCACAAGTCATTGAGTTGTTGGCAAGTTTTCTGGCAGTCGTGGTCGTTCTTACCTGCCATGAGTTTGCGCATGCTTACGTCGCCTACAAATGCGGCGACCCGACCGCAAAACTATACGGAAGGCTCTCCTTAAACCCGCTGAAACACTTTGACCTCATCGGCCTCATCTGTTTCACGCTTGTGGGGTTCGGATGGGCGAAACCCGTTCCCATCGACCCGAACAACTTCAAAAAGTACCGTTTGGGGCTTGGGCTCACGGCGAGCGCGGGCATCGTGATGAATTACATCATGGCGTTCCTCTTCTATCCGCTCTTTCTTCTTGTGCTGAATTTTATGCCGCAGATCTCCTTCGTGACGGAGTTTTTGACATATCTTTTGTACATGCTCTATGTCTACAGCCTCAGTTTCTGCGTTTTCAACCTCTTGCCGCTCTATCCGCTCGACGGATTCCGCATTGTTGACGCATTGAACCGCCGCCGCGGAAAGATCTATCGTTTCCTCCGTCAGAACGGATATTATATTCTGCTTTTTCTCATCGTTGAAAGTTTCCTCTGCCGTATGCTCGTCAATTTCGGATTCGGCATTATGGACTACTTCAACATTCTCGGCTGGATCATGCAGTTCGCGCAAAAGATCTTCGGCTTTCCCATTCTTGCCGTGTGGGGACCCGTATTCGGAACGCCGTTCGCTCAAATCTGGAGATCGCTCATATGGTAGATCGTGATAAATTCGAATCTGTCGTAGATTATACGACCGTACTCAGCAATTTCGAGGGCCCGCTGGACCTTCTTCTGTACCTACTCAACAAAGACGAGATCCCGATCAAGGATATCTTCGTCTCGCAGGTCACCGAGCAATTCCTCGATTACATGAAGGGCCTGCCTTACCTCGATGTGGATAAGGTGAGCGATTATCTCAACATCGCCGCGTCCATCATTAAGATCAAGGCACAGTACCTTGTCCCCAATCTTGAGGACGATCCCGAATACCAAGAGGAGATCGACGACGAGCGCGACCGTCTCATTCAGGCCTTGGAGGAGTACAAGCTCATCAAGGAAGAGATGGGAAAGCTCAGGGAGCTCGAGACGGTCGGTTATTACTTTAAGGAGCCCGACAAGGACGTTGGCGAGACCAAGACCGTCTTTAACCTCGACGCCTTGACGCTCGACGGGCTTGTCTTGGCCTTTCAGACGCTCATGCTCCAGCGCGAGAGCAAGCGGGGGAGCACGGAGATCCGAGAGATCCCGCGCGATGAATTCACGGTCGAACAGAAAGCGACGTTCATCCTTGAGAACCTTGAAGAGGGGACGTCGGTCAGATTCGAGGATCTGTTCACGGAGGACTATACGAAACCCGAGATCGTGACGACCTTTCAGGCCATGCTCGAACTATTGAAATTGCAATTTCTCTGCGTAAAGCAGGAAGAGGCATTCGGTGAGATCTTGATCTCACTCAACCCCGATCGGAAGGAGGGAGAACCTTTTGGAACAATTGACGACTATAATTGAGGCAGTGCTGTTCGCCTCGGGGAAGGCGGTCGCCGTCGCCGACATAGCGGAAAAACTGAATGTCACGGAAGTGGAGGTCAAGGCGGCGCTCAAGGAACTGAAGGGGAGATTCGGAGAGGATCAAGGCATTCAGCTCCTCGAATTCAACAAAAAGGCACAGCTTGCGACGAATCCCGCATTCAAGGATCAAGTCTGGGCAGTGCTCAATCCCATCCGCGAAAAGGAGCTGACGCGTACCGTTTTGGAGTGCGCTGCCATCATCGCCTATAAACAACCCATCACGCGCAGTGAGATCGAGATGCTCCGCGGCGTCAACAGCGACTACGCCGTAAATGTTCTGCTTGACCTCAAGCTCATCTATCCCTGCGGGAGAAAGGACGCCATCGGCCATCCCGTCCTCTTTGCGACGACGGATGAATTTTTGAAGAGATTCAAGCTGAACACGCTCGAGGATCTTCCCGACTACGATCAGCTCATGGACGCCATCCGCAACGCCTCCATGGATGAACGCGACAGCTATCTCTATGCCCGCGAAGAGTATTCGGATGATGACACGGACGGGGACGGCAGCGACGGATCGGAAGGTGCAGGTGGGCAGAAGATGCCCGACCGCGAAAAGGAGCCCAAGCCGCAGGAACGTGAAGAAGTCCGCGACGGCTACGAGATCCCCGATTTTTTGCGCGGCCTCGACGACAGCGATCTCGTCAAGATCGGCTGAAATATTTTCCGTAAATAAATATTTTTTCAAGATTCGTCCATATTACGGTTATGGGCGAATTTTTTGTATGGTCCACTTTTGCGGGATTTTTGCTGACCTTCTTTCCCGTCTTTCTTTGGCTTGACGCCTATGTGGATATCCCGAAAAATCGCGCATGGTTTTCTCTCTCGATGTACCGCCATTTCAAGCTCTTCGGCGGGTACGGACAGCTCGACAGGGAGGGGATCGCCGTCCATCTGACTGAAAAAAAGGCCGTCTTTGTTCCCTATGACAAGATGGCCGATACGCGAAAGAAATTCGAGATCACAAAGGGCTTTCAGCTGTGGCGTCTCTGCCAAACCGTTGAGACGGGGGGCTCTGAGAGCATCGCGGGCATTCTGATCGCCGCGGCGCTGCAATCGCTCGGCGGAGGGACATTTGCGTATCTCAGGACAAAGCATCCCTTTCTCACATTAAAAAACGATACCTTACTCGGCGAAAAGCCGTGTCTGAAAGTTTCCTTCGAGACAGCGACCGTCTTTAACGGTTTTGTGCTCGGCATGGCATTCACGAAAAAAGCATTGGAGGCATTGATAAATTGGATAAGAAAAAAAAGATCGACAGCATTCTTGAAAAAACAGCAGAGCAACTGACGAGCCTCATCGACGTCAATACCGTCATCGGGAAACCCGTCATTACCGCAAGCGGGGCACAGGTCATTCCCTTCACGAAGGTGACGATGGGGTATCTTTCGGGGGGCGGGGAGTACGGCGAAGTCAAGGCCGTCAAACTCGACGAGACCTATCCCTTTGCGGGCGGAGCGGGGACGGTCATCAACCTCAAGCCTGCGGGTTTCCTCATCGATGACGGCGTCGAATGCCGCGTCGTGAAACTCACGAACGACCCCATCGACGGGCTCATCGAGAAAGCGGGCGATATCGTCGGCAAGATCGTCGATAAGATCGGAAATGAGGAAAATGAAACGGAATAAATTTTTTTGCGTATTGTTAGCCCTTGCCGCAGTTCCGCTGTTTTTTGCGGGAGAAAGACCGCTCGTTTCCAAGGCCGCGGGTGCAGCGAGGGGGGAATGTGTTGTGGAAGTCTCTTCCCGCCGCATATTGCATGGCAAGGACGCGTATGCGCAGCTCCCCATGGCCAGTACGACAAAGGTCTTGACGGCTATTCTCATCCTTGACGACTGCGATCTCGGCGATCTTGTTACCGTGCCGAAGGAGGCCGAAGGCGTAGAGGGTTCAAGCGTCTATCTTCGGGCAGGGGAAACGTATACCGTAAAAGAGCTTCTCTATGGGCTGATGCTCCGTTCGGGGAACGACTGCGCCGTCACCCTTGCCATGTATCACAGCGGGGATGTAAAGACTTTTTCGGACAAGATGAACGAAAAGGCCGCGCTCCTCGGAGCAGAGGGCAGCTTTTTCGTCAATCCGCACGGACTGCCCGACAGCCGCCACCATACGACCGCACGGGATCTTGCGCTCATTTCCGCCTATGCGATGGAGAACGAGACCTTCCGCGAGATCGTCTCCTGTAAATACTACGAGCCGCGGAACTGGCAAAACAAAAATAAGATGCTCTTCCGCTACGACGGTGCCGTCGGCGTAAAGACAGGTTTCACGACGGCTGCGGGAAGATGTCTTGTGACCGCCGCAGAGAGGAACGGCATGACGTTCGTCTGCGTCGTACTCAACTGTCCAGAGATGTATGAGCGCACGGCGGAACTGCTTGACGGCTGTTTTGAGGAATACAGCCTCTATAAGCTCTGTGACAGCACAAAACCGTGGGAAAATTTCGGGATCAAATATGACTTTTCGTATCCTTTGAAAAAGACGGAACTCAAGAATCTGCGGTTCGATACGGCCGCCCTTGATCCTCTTCCCGAAAAAAAGGGGGAAGTTGCGGGGCAAATGCACATCTACCTGCAAAACGACTTGCTTTTTTCGCAAAATTTGTATATCATATAAGCAGAAAGAAAGGAGTGCGGAGACTCTCTGCGATACAAATGCGGATCAACAAATTTCTTGCCGAACAGGGCGTAGCCTCGCGGCGCGGGGCGGATGAAATCGTCGCCGAAGGAAGAGTGACGATCAACGGAAAGACGGCAAAGGCGGGGGACGATGTTTCGCCCTCCGATCATGTCGCGCTTGACGGAAAGTTGCTTTCCCATAAGGTCAAGTACGAATATTATCTTCTCAACAAGCCCAAAGGCTGCGTCTGTACGGCCAATGACGAGAAAACCGAGCGGCCGAGAAAGACGGTCATGGATTTCCTTCCGTCCAACGCGGGGAGAGTTTTTCCCGTGGGCCGTCTCGACTACGATACCGAGGGATTGCTCATCTTGACGAACGACGGGGCGCTTGCTTACCGTCTGACGGCGCCGCAGAACGAGATCCCCAAGACGTACCTCGTGAAAGTGGAGGGGAGCGTGACGCCCGTTCAGCTCAACCGCCTGCGCGAGGGCGTCGAGATCGAGAAGGGGGTCGTCACAAAGAAGTGCCGTGTCAACGTCGTCGAAACAAACAAGGCGTACACAAAGCTCCATGTGACCTTGACGGAGGGCAAGAACCGTGAGATCCGCCGCATGTTCGAGGTCGTTGGCAAACCTGTAGAATTTCTGAAACGCATCAAGATCGGTGAACTGACCTTGTCCGGTCTTGACCGCGGCGCTTGCCGCCGTCTTTCACAGGAAGAAGTGTTCTATCTGCAAAATCTGTAAACCGTAACTTATCCGCCTCGGCATCAAAAATTTCTACATAAAAAGTCCGCCTTTTGAGGCGGACTTTTCGCGTGTAATGGGTGTCATGAAGAGAAAATCGGCAAGTTTCGCACTTGAAAAAGTTTACCGAAAACTCCGCATGAGGCCGATGACCTTGCCCAAGATCTGAATGCTCTCCTGATTTTCGGGAATGATATCATCCATCGTGTTGTTTTCGGGATGCAGGATAATTTTCCCGTCCCGACGGAAGAAACGCTTGACCGTTGCACCGTCTCCCGCACCGTCGTCGTACATGGCGACAACGATCTCGCCGTTCTCGGCGGTCGGGCGGCGCCTGACGATGATCTTGTCCCCGTCATAGATACCCGCCTCGATCATGGATTCGCCGTGCACGCGGAGAAGAAAGAGGTCGTCGCCCTTAAATTCGGCCTCGGGAAGGGTATAATAGCCTTGATTGTCCTCAACTGCAAGGATGGGTTGGCCCGCATTGACGACGCCGAGAAGGGGAACTCTCACGGAAGAGCTGCCGCGCACGATGACGGAGCGGTTTTTCTTTTCCGATTTCTCGAGATAGCCTTGCTCGCGAAGGCGGTTGATATAATCATAGACGGTCGCCGTCGATTTGATGTTCAAGGCGCTGCAGATGTCACGGACGGAAGGGGGATATCCGTTTTCGTCGTTATACCGCCGAATGTACTCGAATACATCCATCAACTTGTCATGTTTGATCATTTTTCACCTCCGCAATGCCATTATAACATAAAGAGAAAAGAAAAGCAAACAAATGTTCCATATTTTCGAGAAAAATTTGTTGCTTTTTTGCGATAAAACTGGTATACTGTAATTATGGAAACCAAGATGTGTGTTCTCGATGAGACGAAGGAATGCGACGGTTGCATGGAATGTATGGTGTGCGATCTTGACCCTTCCAAGCCGTGCGACAACTGCGGCAAGTGTCTCAACATTCGGGACTATGCCACCATCAAGATCGACAAAGTCATTTTCGATCCCGATTACGATAAAAAGGACTGAATTTTTCCGCATGGATGGCGGGGACGATCGCCTTGACTTCGGCGCCGTCGTCCGTGTAGGAAACGTTCTGTTCGGTAAGATATGACCGTATGGCGCTGTATTGCGCCATTTTTTCATACGGGACGAAGAGGGTCGTCCGCACGAAGTCGTCCGCCAAAGTCTCAAAGATGCGACGTTTGAGCCCTTCGACGCCCATACCGCTCTTGGCGGAGATGCAGACAGATCCCGTCGGAAAGGTCTCCATATTTTCCGTAAGGTCGCACTTATTCATCACAACGAGGTATGGGGAGGAGAATCCCATATCGTTCAGCGTCGAAAGGGTAGTCTTGAGCTGCATCTCGTATTCGCCGCTTGCATCACAGACAATGAGAGCGAGGTCGCAGTTGAGTGCGCTCTCGAGCGTCGATTTGAATGCCTCGATGAGGTGATGCGGAAGACTCTGCAAAAAACCCACCGTATCGACAAGGAGAAAGGGGACGCCCTCGATCGCAAAACCTCTCACCGTAGGGTCGAGCGTAGCAAAGAGGGCATTCTTTACGAATACATCCGCACCCGTCAAGGTGTTCATGAGGGTGGATTTCCCCGTATTGGTATAACCGACAAGGGCGATCGTCTCTATCCGCTCTTTTTTTCTGCGTTCTACCTGCAGACTGCGCCGCTTTTCGGTCTCCTTGAGTTTCTCTTCGAGCGAACGGATGCGGTTTCGGATATGCCGTCTATCCGTTTCAAGCTTGGTCTCCCCGGGGCCACGCGTCCCGATGCCGCCCCCGAGACGGGAGAGGGCCGTGCCTTTCCCCTTGAGACGCGGATAGAGATATTTGAGCTGTGCTAGTTCGACCTGGATTTTTCCTTCACTGCTTTCGGCGCGAAGGGCAAAGATGTCGAGGATGAGGGTCGTCCTGTCGATCACTTTCCTGTCGCCGAGCGCCTTGGAGATGTTGAGCGTCTGGGAAGGGGAGAGTTCCCCGTTGAACAGGACGGTGACATCTAACCCCTCGAGGCGTTCGTTGAGCTCTTCAAGCTTACCCTCGCCGATATAGGTCGACGGATCGATCTCGCGGATCTTTTGGGAGATCGTTCCCGCATATTCCGCGCCCGCGCTCTCAATGAGGGCCACGATCTCCTCGTACAGAATGTCGGAATTCGGCCCTTCGACGGGCTGAATAACATAAATTACTTCTCTGGAGTTCAATCGTCATCCTCCTCGGAGCGGTGGAGTTTCACCTTTCCCGCAACCGAGCGGCGGTTGTCCTCGGTGATAGCGGCATAGTGTTTGCGCGTGGTATTGACGTCCTTGTGCCCGAGAACATCGGCAACGATGTAGATGTCGTGCGTCTCACGGTAGAGGGCAGTGCCGTAGGTGGAACGAAGCTTGTGCGGCGTGATCTTCTTGAGCGGCGTTACGATCTTGGCATATTTTTTGACGAGATTTTCGACGGCACGGACAGTGATCCTCTTGTATTGCATGGAAAGAAAGAGGGGAGAAGGGGAGCCTTCAGGCACCTTGGGATCGCCTTTTTTCTGTTCGATATAGGCAGCGAGCGCGTCTGCGACTTCGTCGGAAAAGTACAGAATGGCTTGATTTCCGCCTTTGCGCGTCACCACAAAGGAGTTGTTGTCAAAATCGATGCTCTCGTTGTTGAGCCCGACAAGCTCGGAGATACGGATCCCCGTGCCCAAAAACAGCGTTAAAATGGCGGTATCGCGGACCATTGTCCTGTCATGATAGGCGATAGCATGGCGGGAAAGGCCGTTTCCGTACTCGGCTGTGTTCAAGATCTCGCCGACTTCGTCACTCTCGAGACGGACGATCTCCTTCTCGTGAAGTTTTGGCGTCGCCACTTTAGCGGAGTTATCGACGGCAATGAGGCCCTTGTTGAAGAAATACTTAAAAAAGGAGCGGACGGTCGAGAGCTTTCTCGCCTTGGCTCGTTCGTTGCAGGAGAGTTTTTTCTCGCCGAACGAATAGCGGGAGAGATAGGAGAGGAAGATCTCGATGTCTGTATCGGTGACCCGCTCCAGATTCTCAAGGGTGATCTCCTTGGGATCTTTGTTTTTGAAAATTTTCTTGGAGAGGAAATCGAAGAAGATGCGGAGATCGTAGGCATAATTGAGGCGGGTAAGGACACTCGTGCGATCCTCGACGCCGCGGAAAAAGTCCTCGCAGTATTCGGGGAGCTCATCGAGCAGACCGTCAATGCGTTCGAGATTCTTCAGATTCCGTTCCTGATAGTAGTTGATACTCTTTTTTACCATAAAAACATTATACACGAAAATGGGGGATGTGTCAATTTTAC
>CANREC010000065.1 GCA_947629535.1 uncultured Clostridia bacterium
TTTATCGTTTCCGGGCGCACTAAATCAGTTCAGATTATGTGCGCTCGAGGGCGAACACGAATTTTTGGGCAAAGGGGTCAGCTATTGCGCCGTGTGCGACGGGACCCTCTACCGCGGCAAGAAGATCGCCGCCGTGCTCTCTTCACCCGCCTTCATCGAGGAGGCCGAATACCTCGCAGGCTTTGCGGAGACCGTCTATGCCTTTGCCCCCTTTGACGCCGCCTTCGGACACAAAAACATCAAGTTATGCCGCGATATCCCGCGTGCGATCGAGGGGAAGGGGCGTGCGGAACGGCTCGTCACCGACAAAGGCGGCTATGACGTAGACGGCGTATTTCTCCTTCGTTCGGCGGTCCCGCCCGAGGCTCTCGTCGGGGGACTTCATACGGACGGCGCCCACGCCGTCGTCGACAGGACGCTTTCGACCAATCTCAAGGGGCTCTTTGCGGCGGGGGATCTGACGGGGCGGCCCTACCAATACGCCAAGGCGGCGGGGGAAGGGCTCGTCGCGGCCCATTCCGTCAAGCGTTATCTGAACGAAATTTCAAAGATATGATCGCGTTTCAAGCAAAAAGAGCGCGTTTATATAAAAATATCACAGGCGCCCGATGCGGCGCAACGGAGGTTTTTCTTTTCTTATGGACGGCGACCCAAGTAGTTACTTAGGCGGCACATTCGGCAGTCTTTTGAGCGTGAACGGCGGGCACGGCAACATCGCGGGCCTTCTCATCGCACTCATCGTGCTCATCTTCCTTTCGGGCTGTTTCAGCGCGACGGAGACTGCTTACACCAGTTTCAGCACGGTACGCATGCGGCGCTATGCCGCGAAGAAACGGACCGCGCGTCAGGTCTTGAAACTCAGCGACGACTACAACAGAGTGCTCACGACGCTGCTCATCGGCAACAACATCGTGAACATCGTCGCGGCGACTATTTCGACCATCGTATTCACGCGGCTCATCGACGAGGACTTGGGCCCGACGGTCTCAACGATCGTCCTTACGGTGGCAGTGCTCATCATGGGGGAGATCACGCCCAAGACGCTCGCCCGTGAGGCGCCCGAAAAATTCGCCTGCGCGATGGCCTATCCTCTGACCTTTTTCAGTTATCTTTTCCTGCCCTTGAACTGGCTGTTCGGGCTGTGGAAAAAATTCCTCTTCCTCGTGTTCGGATTCAACAAGAAGAAACCCAAATTCACCGAGGAAGAGTTCAAGATGATCGTCTCCGACATCGCGCAGGAGGGCGTCCTCAACGATACCGAGCACGACCTCATCAAGCGCACGCTCCGCTATGACGAATTGCATGTGGGCAGCTGTATGATCCCGCTGGAACGCGTCGTCATGGTCGACATCCGCGAAAATTCCCGCCTCGTGTATAAGATCTTCCGCGAATCCAACTTCTCGCGCATCCCCGTCTACAAGGGGGTCAAGGAGAACATCGTCGGCATTTTGTACCGCGCCGACTTCTACGAAAATCTGCTCGCGGGCAGGCGGGATTTCCAGAACATCGTCCGCCCCGTCTCCTACACGACGCCCGACGAGAAGGTCTCCGCCCTCATGAAGAGGATGCAGTCCATGCGCGAACACATGGCGCTCGTCGGCTCGGAGGGCAACGTCCTCGGCCTCATCACCCGCGAGGACATGATGGAAGAGCTCCTCGGCGCCGACATCGACGACAAGTACGACCTAACGCCCGTCACTGCGCCCCTGCAGCCCTTCATTCCCGAACCCGAACCGCCCGAAACGGTGGACGAAACGGAAGAATGATCTGATTTTTCGACACATCTCTCCGGCCGTTGAGTATACGGCGGCGGGAGAGATGTTTTTTATGTCATATTTATGGTATTTCGGTGATATTTTTGCATACGAAAGAAAATCCGTTCTATTTGTTTGACAAATATGGTTGAATATGTGTATAATAATTTCGAATTAGCAAAAGAAAGATCGGAGGTATATTTATGGAACTTAACGATTATGCGGTCCGCCTGTTCAACACGCTCGAAGAGGTAAACGCTCTCAAACTTTTCGGGGATTCCGCCAAGCTCTCGAGGACGGAATTCCGCCTTTTGAGAGAAGTCGTCTCGGAACGTTCCAAGGGAAGAGATATCATCTCCTCGGAGCTTGCGAGAAGGATCGGGGTGACGCGCTCGGCGATCTCCCAGCTCGTCACGAAACTCGAGGAGCGCGACATCTTGGTCCGCACGTCCGCCCCGGACGATAGGAAGATCGCCTACATCCGCCTCTCGGACCGCGCGCTTACCGTGTTCGAGGAACAGTGCAAAGAGGTCAACGCCCTTCTTTCGGTGTGTGCCGAGAAGTTCGGCAAGGACAGGATGCAGCGTCTCTCGGTGGATACGGCCGACTTTATCGACCTCATGAAAAAGACACGCGCAGAAAATCAAGACAAGGAAACGCAAAACTGACTTCAAACTAAAGTTTTTCTCGGGTGATGGAACCATATGTTGAAACTCACGGATATCAAGAAGGACTATAAAGTCGCACAGGGGTATGTGCATGCGCTGAAGGGCGTCTCGCTCTCCTTCAGAAAGAGCGAATTTGTCTCCGTCCTCGGCCCGTCGGGCTGTGGCAAGACCACGCTCCTCAATATCATCGGCGGGCTCGACCATTATACCTCGGGCGACCTCACGATCCAAGGAAAATCGACCAAAGATTTCAAGGACCGCGATTGGGACGTTTACCGCAATCACAGGATCGGTTTCATCTTCCAGTCCTATAACCTCATCCCGCACCAGACGGTGCTCTCGAACGTCGAGCTCGCGCTCACGATCGCAGGCGTGGGGAAGGAAGAGCGGAAGGAGAGGGCCAAGAAGGCCTTGGAGCGCGTGGGGCTCGGGGAAGAGCTCAACAAGCGTCCCAATCAGCTCTCGGGCGGCCAGATGCAGCGCGTCGCCATCGCCCGCGCCCTCGTCAACGACCCCGACATCTTGCTCGCCGACGAGCCGACGGGTGCCCTCGACAGCAAGACGAGCGTCGAAGTCATGGAGCTCATCAAGGAGATCGCCTCCGAGCGTCTCGTCATCATGGTGACCCACAATCCCGAGCTTGCCGAAAAATACTCTTCCCGTATCGTGCGCCTCAAGGACGGTCTCGTCGAATCGGACAGTGCACCCTATTCCGAAGAGGAAGAGGCCGCCGAGAACGCCGCGGTTTCGGAGAAAGAGGAAGATGCGTCGGCGGGCAAGAAGAAACTCCGCGCAAAGATGAGCTTTATGACCTCGCTCGCGCTCTCGGCCAAAAATCTCTTTACCAAGAAGGGCCGCACGATCATCACGTCCGTCGCGGGCAGTATCGGCATCATCTCCGTCTGCCTCGTCCTCGCGCTCTCCCACGGTTTCAACATCTACATCCGCAGGACAGAGGAGGATATGCTCTCCTACTATCCCGTGGAAGTGAGGGAACAGGCCGTCGATCTCACGGCGATCATGGAGAAAGCGGGGAACATGAACGACCTTCCCGACATGGGGAACATCGGCGATAAAGTGTACGTCAATTCCTTTTTGACGCAGCTCGCGCAGGGCATCGCCGTCACAAACAACATCTCCGACAAATACGTTGAATATCTCGAAAAAGGCAAAGAGGAACATCCCGACTGGTTCTCGGCCATCCGCTATTCTTACGGCGTCTCCCTTGTAGACAATCTCTTCACGCAGGTTCGCACGGGCGGCGTCTATGCGCAGGGCAGCGACGACCCGACGGAAGAAGTGGACCGTTTCGTTTCCCTGTCCTATCTCAAGGATTTCTACACGAACGACCTCATCGAGCTCGCGCCCGAGTACGAGGCCCTCTTGAAGTATGTTGACTTCTTCACCGACATCATCGGTGTCCTGCCGGGCACGGATGACTTGAGCGACCCCACGTTCGGCGACTATGTGAAGTCGCAGTACGATGTCGTGTACGGCGAATTTCCGAAGAACGAGAATGAGATCGTGCTCGTCGTGGGCGAAAACAACGACGTCATCGACCTGACGCTCGCCCAACTCGGTTTCCTGCCAGAGAGGGACTTTCTGACCCTCTTCAACATGGGCAAAGAGGAGGAAGGCGGCTCGTCCATGCAGATCGACTTTCGGACCATTGTCGACAAGGAATTTACGCTCTACTTCAATGACGCCGTCTATTCGAAGATGCCCGACGCCGCCACAAAGCCCTTCGAGCCGCCCTTTGCCTATAACGGCTCCCGCAGCGACCTCACCTATGACGAGAACGGCAAGGCGATCGGCATGCCGATCAAGATCTCGGCGATCGTCAAGCTCAAGGAAGGGCGGACGTACGGGTGTCTGGTCGACGGCATCAATTTCCCCGAGGCGACCGTCGCAAAGTATATCGAAGAGAACATGAGATCGGAGATCGTCAAGTGGATGCTCGACGATCCCTCGCCCGCATTGGGATTCGGCCGCGGCGCCGCGATGAAGATCCCGTCCGAGTTCATCGATTCGCTCGAGCCCGAATACAAGAGCCTCGTCCCTTCAAACGGGATCGTGTACCGCTCGCCCTCCGTTCATCTCAACGACGAATATTTCGGGTTCCCGTACGGTTCGGGGGCAGACACCACGGCGATCTATATCAATTTCACGCAGGATACCGCCCTGCGCTTGCTCGGCGGGAGCAAAAAGGTACAAAACGTCTACATCTATCCGAGCGATTTCGACACGAAGGAGCTTGTCCTCGACTATCTCGGGGAATGGAACGAACAGGAAGGCCTCGCGGAAGAGGATAAGATCACCTATACGGACACCGTCGGCCTGCTCATGGGCATGATGCAGACCATGCTCGACGTCATCACCTACGTCCTCGTCGCCTTCACGTCCATTTCGCTCGTCGTCAGCTCGGTCATGATCGGCATCATCACCTATGTCTCCGTCGTCGAGAGGGTGAAAGAGATCGGCGTCCTCCGAAGTCTCGGCGCACGGAAGATGGATATACGGAATCTCTTCAATGCGGAGACCTTCATCATCGGCCTCGCTGCGGGGCTCATCGGCGTGGGGGTCACATACATCCTCGCAGGGATCGTCAGCCTCATCATCTATTCGCTGTCGGGCATCGCGGGGATCGCCACGCTCCCGCCGCTCACGGCCTTCGTCATGGTCTGCGTCAGCGTCGTCCTCACGCTCATCTCCGGGCTCATCCCCGCGCAGGCGGCGGCCAAGAAAGACCCCGTCATCGCTCTCAGAACGGAATAAAATCTCTTCGCCGTGGGCATACTTTGAGAAACGCGAGAGGTGCTTATGGCAAAAAAGAAAAAGATACCGAAGCTTACGGAAGAAGAGTACGAAACATATCTCAGGGATCTTTTGAAGAAATAGCAAAAAAACGCCACATATGTGACGTTTTTTTGATTTCCCCTTTACCTGTGCTCATCCTGAGCGCGGGACCTACCGCTCATCCTGAGGGCGAGACCTACCGCTCATCCTGAGGGCGAGACCTACCGCTCATCCTGAGGGCGGGACCTGCCGCTCATCCTGAGGGCGGGACCTGCCGCTCATCCTGAGCGAATGCGAAGGATCCCCTCAAACGAAGTCCGACATCGACCGTCGGGATCCATCGCTGACGCTCTGAATGACGCATTGTCAGGGCAAGAGTGGCGGGGCGGCCCCTTGTACTCCGCATTCCACGTCATCCTGAGCCGCCGCCGAAGGCGGCGTGTCGAAGGATCCCCTCAAACGAAGTCCTACATCGACCGTCGGGATCCATCGCTGACGCTCTGAATGACGCATTGTCAGGGCAAGAGTGGCGGGGCAGTCCCTCGCTACTCCGCATTCCGCGTCATCCTGAGCCGCCGCCGAAGGCGGCGTGTCGAAGGATCCCCTCAAACGAAGTCCGTAGGTCTAATGGGATCCTTCCCCTTCGACTGCGCTCAGGGTCAGAATGAGCGCGGCGAAGAATCCCCATACTGCTCTTATGGAGCTCATCGCAAAGGCAAAAAAAGCATACACAACGCTCACATATCATCGATATTCCACGGTCGCGGGGACGCTTGTTTTCTTCCTCGTTCTCTCGCTCGTGCCCTTTGTCTTTTGGCTGACGCTCCTCTTCGGCAGCTCCTTTTTAGAAGTCCCGCTCCAAAACAGCGGCCTCTTCGACTGGGCCGAGGGGATCCTGTCTGTCCTCAGGGAAAACGTCGCCTATGCGGGCGGCGGGGTGAGCGTCGTCTTTCTCGTGACGACTCTCTGGTCGAGCTCGGCCTTTTTCTATCATCTCAGAAAGAGCGGGGAGATCCTCTATGAGACGAGAAGGACCAAGCACGGGTGGAAGGTCCGTCTCTCTGCGATCCTGTTGACGCTGTCCGTCCTGCTCTTTTTTGCCGTCGCGGGCACCCTTCTCTTTGCGGCGGGCGTCCTTTTCCGCTTTCTGTCGCCGTGGATCTCCTATCCCGCCTTCTATGCGCTGCTTTTGGCGCTCGGATTCTTCGGCGCATGGATATTGAACGGCTACGTCTGCCCCTACAGGATCAAGCCCGCCGACACGGCGCTCGGGAGCTTTCTCACGGCCGTTGCATGGCTCGTCGCCTCGGGCGCCTTCTCCGTCTATCTGCGGTTCGGAAATAAGGAAAAGCTGTACGGCGCGCTCGCGTTCGTCTTTGTATTTCTCCTGTGGCTGTATTGGATGATGCTCTGTTTCGTCGCGGGCGTGATCTTCAACCGTTTTCGGCTCGGAAAGAGGCGGCTCGAACACAAGAAACTTTGAAGGAAACCTCTCCCGCGGGGGAAAGCGGGACGTCCGTCGGCGCCGCAAGGAGAAAAATCTCTTGCGCTTCCCGAAAATTTCCGCAAAAAGCATTTACATTTGATGCGTTTTGGTGTAAAATAAAATATGAGACAGTATCCTAATTTTTCGGCGATTTTGTGAGGAGACCATGGACGAAAAAACAGACAAGAAATATACCCGCATCCTCAACGGGATGTTCTGCGGGATCACGGAATCTATCGAGAAGGCGCAGCAGTCCCTCGAGAAGGAATACCGCTACGGCGCCTCCCAGCAGGGCTTTTCCTATGACGCTCTGACTTCCGCGATCAAGGAAAGCACGGAGAAACTCCTCACGGAGATCAAGTATCTTTCCCAGCAGAATATCGACATCTATGATTATTCCCGCAAAGAGCATGCCAAGATGCAGGAGACCATTCTGAACGCGATGCAGGAGAGGGAGAAGGCGCTCGAGAACGCGTTCGAGGCCCGTCTTTCCGCGCTCTCCATTCCCGTCGCGGAGATCGATTACGACCTGCTTGCCGAAAAAGTCGCCGCCATTCTCGCAAAGAAGGACGCGCCCGAGGAAACGGTCGGGGAGACCTTTACAGAGGAAGCAGCTCCCGCCGCGGCGGAGCCCCGCGAAGAGCCCGCTGCCGAAGAGACCGCCGAGACTTCGCCCGAGTACTTTGACGACAGCAATTTCGCCTATGACGTTCTTGCCGAGAAGATCGCGACCGTCATGCCCGAACCCGACTACGACCTCATCGTCGACAAACTGGTCGCCGCCCTGCCCCATGTGGACGCCGAGGCGGTCGCCGAGCAGGTCGCCGCGCTCATCCGTAACGACCCAGAGGCCATCGCGAACGAAGTCGCCGACCAGATCCCGCCGACCGATTACGACCTCATCGGGGAGAAACTTTCTTCCGTCCTCGAGGAACGCGGCTGCAAGATCGGCGAAGAGTCCGCGGAGGCCATCGCCCGCCGCGTCGCCGAACTTCTGAAGGCGGACGAGAGCGATCTGGAACGCATCGTCGAGGAGGCGGAGGCCGAGCCCCTTGCGGAGATCGTCGCCGCCGAGCCCGAACCCGAGCCCGAGCCTGAACCCGAGGCGGAACCCGTACCTGCGCCCCGCACGGAGACGCAGCCCGCGCCGAAACCCGTCTCTCCCGTCGTCCTTCCCGTCGTGGAGGACGAGAGCAAGACGATCCGCTACAAGCGCAGTTTCGTCGCCAAGATCATCGGCAGCGACGAGGACATCAAGGGGTACTATTCCGACCTCAAGAACGCCATTCTCTCCTACGGCAAGGTGCGTTCGCAGGTCAACTGGACGAACGACAGATTCTTCATCGGCAACGATTCGATCATCAAGATCGGCATGCGCGGCAAGACGCTCGTCATGTATCTCGCGCTCAATCCCGATGAATTTCCCGAGACGGTGTACCATCAGAAGTTCGCAGGGGACACGAAGATGTACGAGATGACCCCCATGATGGTAAAGATCAAGACCAAAGCGGCAGTCAAGAAGGTGATGCGCCTCATTGACCTGTGCATGGAGCGTTTCGGCGCCATCAAAGAGGCGAGGGAACCCGTGGACTACGCCGCGCAATATTTCTTCCGCACAGACGAAGAACTTCTTGCGGAGGGGCTCATCAAGACGGCGATCGTCGATAAATCGGATTTGGATTTTTAGTCTGTAATACCCGAGAGAGCTGAGGTCTTCGGCTCTCTTTTTCATCAAGGAGACAATTTTGAAAGACAAGAAAAACTTCGGCAAGCAAAGCGACGCGATCGAACTTGCCATTTTGAACGGGCTGGAATCTTACAGCCGCGAACAGGAAAAGAAAAAACAGCATACAGGGGAGCTCCGCACCCCCGCGGCGATGGAAGAAGCGGGCTATAAGCCGCAGAAAAAGTCCCGCGCCAAGGGGAAGGGCACCCGCATCGACATCTCAAAGACGCCCGCTC
>CANREC010000066.1 GCA_947629535.1 uncultured Clostridia bacterium
GCGTGTCGAGGGATCTCCACCGCAATAGAGATTTCTCGACTGCGCCTTCGGCTCCGCTCGAAATGACATAGACCTACGGAGCTCCGCCCGTCCGCGTCATGTTGAGCGTAGCGAAACATCCCGAGGAACGAAGTCCGCCCGTTTGCCGGGATGCATCGCTGCGCTCTGCATGAGCTGAGGGTGGTTATTTTTTTTGCAATTCTTTCACAAAAATAGAAAAAAATTATCAAAAGCTCTTGCAAAATTAAAATAATTGTTGTATAATGGAACACTCACCCGAAAGGGTAAGGGGGAAATTGTATGATAAAAGTCAAATTCAACAACCAAGAGTTTTCCGTCCGCGAGGGCACCCGCGTTCTGGAACTCATCGCGCCGCAGGGGCGGAAAAACCTCGTCGTCTGTCAGGTCGGCGCACAGGTCAAGGAGCTCAACTACCGTCTCTCCGAAAAGAACGACGGCATGACCATCCGCCTTCTCAATCTCAACAACGAGGAAGCGGGCAGGGCGTACAGCGCAAGCCTGCGGTTCATCGTCGCGATGGCCTTCTACCGTCTCTATCCCGACGTGAAGATCCGCTTTTCCTACAACATCTCGCGGTCTATCTCCTGCCAATCGCTCACAAAGAGTTTCAACATGTCCCGCGCCGTCGACGATGTCATTGCCGAGGTCGAACGCATCATCGCCGAGGATCTTCCCATCGAGCGGGTCACCGTGACCATCGAAGAGGCCGCGGAGATCTATAAAAAATTCCATCTCGACGACAAGATCGACATTCTCCAGTACCGTCCCGAAAATACGGTACATCTCTACAAGTGCGGCGATTATTACAACTATCTGCACAATTACATGGTGCCGTCGACGGGCTGTATCCACAACTATAAGATCACGCCCTACTCCCCCGGTATCCTCATCCAATATCCCCGCCACGATTCCGATTCGCACATTCCCGAATTTGAGGAAGAATCCGTCTACTGCCGCACATTGCAGCGGGCGTATGACTGGGCCGTCAAGTCCAACGTGCAGACGGTCACGGACATCAACCGCAAGATCGACCGCGGCGAAACGCTCGAATTTGTGCAGATGTGCGAGGCGCATCACAACCGTCAGCTGGCCGAGCTCGGCGGCCTCATCGAAAAGGACATCGAGAACGTCCGTCTCGTCGCGATCGCGGGGCCCAGTTCGAGCGGCAAGACGACCTTCTGCAACCGTCTCCGCATCGAGCTCATCTCCCGCGGCATCGACCCCGTCACCATCTCCATGGACGACTACTATTTCGAGAAGGACAAGATCTGCGAGATACAGGGAAAGCCCGTGAACAAGCTCGACCTCGAGGACATCAACTGCCTCGACATCGAGCTCTTCAACAAGGACCTCTTCGACCTCATCAACGGCGAGGAAGTCACGCTTCCCCGTTTCAACTTCCAGTCGGACAAGCGGGAAAAGGGCAGGACCATCAGGGTCGGGCAAAACGTCCCCATCATCATCGAGGGCATCCACGCACTCAACGAAAAACTGACGAAGTCCATTCCCAAACATCAAAAATTCAAGATCTATATCGCGCCGCACGCACAGCTGAACATCGACAACCACTCCCCGCTCTCCGTCACGACGACGCGGCTCATCCGCAGGATCGTGCGCGACATGAAATTCCGCAACTGCCCCGCCGACAAGACCATCGACATGTGGCCGTCCGTGCGGAACGGGGAATTCCGTTGGATCTATCCCAATCAGGAACATGCGGACTTCGTGTTCAATTCGAGCCTCGGGTACGAGCTGTGCGTTCTCAAGAAACAGGCCATGGAAGCGCTCACCAAGATCGGGCCCGCCGACCCGCAGTACCTCACGGCAAACCGCCTCATCAAGACGCTGAAATATTTCCGCGAGATCGACGACGATTCCATCATTCCCTGCAATTCGCTCCTGCGCGAATTCATCGGCGGCAGCTGTTTCAAAGTCTGAAATATGCAACATATCGTCAAAAAACCACCCGCAAGGGTGGTTTTTCATTCATTGAACCTACGGAGCAAATAAGGCTCCTCCCGAGGAGGAGCTGTCACCGCAGGTGACTGAGGTGGGCATGTTCGCCGTTGCCCAACCCCTCCCCTACCCCTCCCCTTCAACGGGAAAGGGCGATTTGGGGCCTTAGGATGAGCAAACCACGATCCTTAATTTTCAAACCCTGTACAGACGGAAGAGGTCGTCGAGGGAGATGTTGAGGCCGATCTCCCTGAATTTCGGCGCACGCCTTGCGTACAGCCCCGCGATCATGGCCCTTTGCACTTCCTTCGTCCCGTAGTGGATGGCCTTGTGGCAGGTCGGGCAGAGGGAGACGAGATTTTCCACGCAATCGATGTTGACATGATACCTTTCCCACATCTCCTTCTGGTGGCAGGCGGGAACGAGATGATGCGCTTCCGTGTACTTTTGTCCACTTTTCTTGGACAGGAAGGTCTCGTGGCTCCCGTCCGCCTCACAGCGGTAGCCCGCCTTCTTGATGGCGATCTTCCCGAGCAGGGGATTGGTCCGATATCCTTTCCCCGTCTCCGTCCTTGCCGCCTCCGCAGGCGCGACCGCATAGGCGCCGTCGCCCGCGGCCTCGTTGATGTTTGTCTCCCTGATGCCGTCCACCTTCTCGGCATATTCGGGATCGTCCGTGTCGTCCGTGTCGTCCGTATCTTCCCCCTCTTCCGTCTCTGCCGTATCCGTGGGCGTGAGCGGAAGGAGCGGCTGCGCCGAGAGGAGCGAGGGCGGGGCCTCGCCGACCAGATCGACGCCGAATCCCTGCAGATCGTACAGGAAGTAGGCGTAATCCACATCCCGCGCAAGCTGTGCGTGCATGCCTTCGACGTCGAATTTCTGCATGAAATTTTTGTCGAAATATGCGTCGAACCGCGGATCGATGGAGATATAGTTGCTGTCGATGCGAAAGAGCGAAATGTTCTTCTTGATACAGGTCAGCACGCGGCTCCTGCTCTTGAATTCCCCGACATATTCGGACGCGGGCGCATTCTCGCGGATGTATCCGACGGCGTCCTCGGCCTCCGAATAGTCCCTGCACGTCATGACGTAGGTATAAAGAAGGTCGATCGGGACGCGGGAAATGTGATATTTTTCCTTGAGCTCCTTCAGAACTCTGTAGATGAAGATCACGGGAAGGACGGCATGGCCCATGTTGTTGTCGGCGGTGTCGATGATGGCGTGGATCTTGAGCTTTAAGACCTGCTCCGTCTTGATGATGTTGTATTCCTTCCCGCGCTGTGCGGCAGCTTTGAGCGCGTCAAAGACGGCCGTCGGCCGCTCCTCGTTGTAACGGGGGCCCTTGGCGTAAAAGGGCGTCTTGGTGATGAGGCCGAACAGCTGCGGGATGACGAGGATCCTGTGGCGGTCGGTGCGGATGCCGTAGCGGCTGTGGTTGGCCGTAAAATACGCCTCTATGTTCGTGTTTTCGCGGTCGGGGATGCCGTCGAACAGGCATGCCGCCTTGAAGGATTCATCGAAGTCCGTCTCCTGTTTCGTGAACAGCCAGACGGAATTGGACGAAAGCGATCTCAGTTTCTCATTCGTTGTTCTCATCCGTCAACCTCCTTGCAACGATCGCCAAAAAATACGCGATTTTTGGCGGCACGGCGTTCCCTATCTGTTTGCAGACAGAGCTCTTGCTGCCGTAAAAGACAAAATTGTCGGGGAAACTCTGGATGCGGGCGGCCTCGCGCGGCGTCAGCGTCCTGTTCTCATCGGGATGGATGAACTTTCCGCCCGAGGGCGTGTCGAACCGCGTCGTGACGGTCGGGGCAACGCCCTCCCTGCACAGCCTGCCGTAGGCGCCGCTGTGGACGGAATGGATCTGCTCCGGAAGGGCCGTCCAGTTCATGCCCTGCCCTATCTGCTCCATCCGCCTCACGGCAAGGGGACTGTGGCGGGTGGCCGTGTTGTTGTACAGAATGCGGCCGTCCGAGGCAAGATAGCGCTGGTATGCGGACCTCGGCGCCCCTTTTTCGCATGCCCCGTCCGCCGTCGGCGCGGGGATGTCCGAGATCGCGTCCCAGACGGTCACGGGGTCGAAAAAGCCTTGGTCCTGCGCTTTGACCGTCTCCTTTGCGTCCTCAAAGACGGCGTCGATGTCAAAGTCCCTGTTCTTGACGCCGATGATGATGACGCGCTCCCGATGCTGCGGGATACCGAACTCCGTGGCATTCACGACCTTGAAACGGAGAAAGTATTTTTCCCCGTTGAAATTTGCGGGGTCGGAGAAGAGCTCGACGATCTCCCGAAAGATCGCGCCGCCGCTCATCGTCAGAATGCCCTTGACGTTCTCGAGGAGAAAGATCTTGGGTCTGACGATCTTGACGACGTTGAAGTAATGTTTGAAGAGATAATTCCTCGGGTCGTCGACGAACCCGCCGCGGATCCGCGCGCCCGCCATCGAGAACCCTTGGCAGGGCGGGCCGCCGATGATCGCGTCGCACTCGTTCTCCGAAAAATACGCCGTATTATCGACGAGCCCGATGTCCGAGACGAGCATCTGCGTATCGGGATGATTCTTCCGATATGTTTCCGCGATCTCCGTGTTGATCTCCACGGCCTTGGAGATCGTGAACCCCGCCTGTAGGAATCCCGTCGAGAAACCGCCGCATCCCGCAAATAGATCTATCGCTTTCATTCTTCCTCCGAAGCGCTGCTGACGCTCATTCTGTATTTCTCATTGTAGGCGGCGATGTACATTCTTTCCTCTTCCGAGAACCCGTACAGCTCGGCGACGGCGTCGTCGACGGCCGCGATCTCCTTGCGGCAATTCCTGTGGACGTAGATATATTCCGTCTGTTTGCTGTAGATGTATTGCCGCGTCTCGTAGAGCTTCCGCTCGAGCGCGGACTGAAGTTCGGCGAGTTTGTTCTGGACGCTCTCCTCATAGAATGTGCGGTCGAACCGCAGGCGGTCCAGATCGTTACGGGTGACGTGCCAGCAGTCCGAATAGGCCTCCCACAGCAGATAGAAGAGCGAGGAATTGATGAGCGCCGCCGCCGCACGCCTGTCCGTCCCCTTTATAAGGCGATATTCTTTGTATTCCTTGGAACTCTCGGGCGAAGAGAAACACTTTGCCCAAAAGGTCATTCTCTGGTTGAGATAGATGCTGTTGTCCGTCCCCTTTTCCTTGGGGTCCAAGAGGTCCGAAAAGGCGAAGGGCCTCTCGGCGACCTTCCGAAGAATGGAACACTTGATCTCATCCCCCACCTTGGCGATGCCGAAGGGGTCGATGAACAGCGCGGGCGTCGCGAGATAGCGGATAGAGCCGAAGAGACGCGCCCGCTCGCTCTTCGCCCAGTGCCTGTACGAGGAAGTATAGACGCCGCACGCCTCCGCGCCCCCTGCCTTCTTGGCAAAGACGATGGAGAGCTTTTGATGCACGCCCGCAAACAGACAGGCGGGACGGTCGGAAAAGTTCGCGATGTACAGCGCGCTGCAAGAGCCGAGCAGCATGTCTCTGAGCGGCTGCATGCGCTGCGTCGCCGTAAAGGAGATGGGGACGATCATTCCCATATAGCCGTTCTCTTTGAGGAAGGAGAAGGCGTTCTCGAAGATATGGGCGTACAGATTCCCGCAAGAGCGCGTCCTGTAGCCCTCGAGACGTTCGGGAGAAATTTTGGCCTTTGCCGTCTCGACATAGGGCGGGTTACCGATGATGCAATCGAATCCGCCGCCGTCCAAGACCTCGGGGAACTTTTCCGCCCAATCGAACCCGTCGTCCCCCCTGCAATGGGGGCCGTTGAGGGAATCCCCGCGATAGAAACGGAAACAGATCGCGTCGACGTCCCTCTTTCCGATGCCGAGACGGTAGAGATACAGCTTGCTGCGGAGACGGAAAAAGGAGAGCGCACTGCCCAAGATGTCGACGCCGTGCAGACAGTTTCGGAAGAGCCCAAGGACAAAATCGTTCAGAGAGGTGAACAGGCACATGTTGGTCAGCCTGTACAATCTGACGAGGATGTCCGCCGCGGCGATCAGAAAGGCGCCCGTCCCGCACGTCGGGTCGAGGACGGTGAAGGAAGAGATCTTTTTGAACACTTCCCCCTTCCCCTCTCCGCCGAGCGCATTGACGGCTGTAGCAAGCGCCGCGACGGGATCTGTCCCGCCGTTGAACACGGCCTGCTCCGACTGACCGCCGTACTGTGCAAAGAATTTTTCCGTGAGGTCCTGTCTGCCACACTTGTTGAGCAGCGAAAAGACGATGCTGTAGGCGGAGATGTAGTCCGTCGTGTCCCTCGGCGTATAGTAGGAGCCTGTATCCCGCCTGTTGACGAGTTTTTCAAAGACGGAGCCCACGATCCCGGGGGTCACCGTGTTCGGCCGCACCTCTCCCTCATTCAGGGACCACGAGAACTTCCCGAGCTCCCTGACGGCGGCAAGGTGAAGTTCTTCCCCGACGCCCGTCTCCCCCGCCGACGGGACGGCGCCCGTAAAAAATCCCAAAAGATAGGCGTTCAGAAGGTCGATATTCTCGTCCTCCGACCGCGGAAAACAGTCCAAAAGACGCGTATAGACGCCGAAAAATCTGACGATCGTCTTGGTCTGCGCGTCCGACGCGGCAGAGTCCTGCGTCTGCCTGCTCTGCTCGATCCCCGCGACGAGACACTTCCTGATCTTTTCGGCACGGCTCGACCCGTCGATATAGCGCTCGATCTGCCCGATGAGCCGATCGTCGATCCGTGTATTGACGACAAGCCCTATTTTCTTTCTGCCCGCATTTTCTCTCGATCCGCCGCTCGCCATAGAGTTCTCCGTTTTTGAATTCCAATATCGTTTTTCAAATTATATCATGTCACGGCGTTCAAGTCAATACGATCGGCGGCGATTTTCGAAGATCCGATGAAAATCTCTTGGGGCGGCCTTGACAATTTCCCCCATCCATTGTACAATGCAGGCATGAAAAACGAAACTTATGTGACGGATCGGGTCGCGCTCCCGAAGATCGGGCTCGGGACCTTCCGCATCGGGCCCGAAGATTGCGAAAGGACGGTCTCCGCCGCCCTGCAGGGCGGGTACCGTCTCATCGACACGGCCAACGTCTACATGAACGAACGCGCCGTCGGCCGCGGCGTCAGAAATTCGGGCGTCCCCCGCGAGGAAATTTTCATTGCGTCAAAAATCTGGCCCACCGAATATAAATATAAAAAGGCGAAAAAGGCCATCGACGCGACGCTTTCCCGTCTCGGGCTCGGGACGCTCGACCTTCTCATCCTGCATCAGCCCTTCGGCAGGGTGGACGAGGCGTGGCGGGCGGCCGAGGAGGCCGTCAAGGCGGGCAAGGTGAAACTTCTCGGCGTCTCCAATTTCGACGAAGACGATCTTGAAAAATTGCTCACATATTGCACGGTAAAGCCTGTTTTGGATCAGGTGGAATGCCACCCCTACTGCCAAAGACGGGCCCTTTCGGCATATCTGAAGGAGAAAGAGATCTTGCTCGAATCGTGGTACCCGCTCGGCAGCGGCAGCGCGGGACTCTTTGCCGAACAGACGATTTCGGCTTTGGCGGAAAAGTACAAAAAATCGCCCGCGCAGGTCATCCTGCGGTGGCACACCGAGGAAGGGTTCCTCCCCATCCCTGGCACAAAAGATCCCGCACATGCCGCGGAAAACATGGATATCTTCGATTTTTCCTTCACGGAAGAGGAACTTTCCGCCCTGCGCGCCCTCGACAAAAACCAACGCTTTTTCAAGATGAGGAAGGGCGTCCAGAAGTACATGGTCTTTCTTCAGAGGATGAACTACGAACGGCAGAAATGAGCCCGAAGGGACGGCTTTTGCGCGGCCGTTTCGGCTCTTCGAAAAAATTTCGGAAAATTTTTTTGAAATTTGAGAAAATCGCTTGATTTATTCCCGTGGATATGGTATATTTATCAAGCAAATCGGAAGTTTAGCTCAGCCGGGAGAGCACTTGCCTTACAAGCAAGGGGTCATAGGTTCGAACCCTATAACTTCCACCATACAGTGCGGATAGCTTTTTATGCGGGAATAGCTCAGTGGTAGAGCGTCACCTTGCCAAGGTGAATGTCGCGGGTTCGAGTCTCGTTTCCCGCTCCAAACACAGCTCCGCGCTGTTTTTTTGGCGCCATAGCCAAGTGGTAAGGCAAGGGTCTGCAAAACCCTGATTCCCCGGTTCAAATCCGGGTGGCGCCTCCAGAACAGGGCACCCGCGCGGCGCCCTTTTGATTTACCGTGAAACCTCGCCCCACGAAACGGGCAAAACATTCCGTATTCCGTTGGATCATATTTTGAGCCGCTGTGGCGGAATTGGCAGACGCGCGTCGCCGCATGCTCCGCTTTGAGCGTTTCCCCTGCGGGAAAACGCAAGTGCGTTCCGCTGCGGCTCCTTTTCCCGAAAAATCTTGCTACGCGATCTTTTTCGGGAGCCCCGTTTTTTAAGTCCCTTGCGTCCGTTAGCAAGCAGGGACA
>CANREC010000067.1 GCA_947629535.1 uncultured Clostridia bacterium
CCCTCTTTATGTCATTTCGAGCGGAGCCGAAGGCGTAGTCGAGAAATCTCTATTGCAGTGGAGATCCCTCGACACGCTCGGGATGACAATACGGTGGAGATCCCTCGACACGCTCGGGATGACAATACAGTGGAGATCCCTCGACCCGCTCGGGATGACAATGGAAAAATGGAGATCCTTCGACACGCCGCCTTCGGCGGCGGCTCAGGATGACAATGGGAACGGCAACCCCCTCCCCTACCCCTCCCCCTTCAACGGGGGAGGGCGATTTGGCGGCTCGATCACTCCCCCTTCAACGGGGAGGGCGAGATAAGGGCTTGAGATGAGCGGAATAGACAAGCGGCGGCGCCTCGTAGAGGCGCCGCCGCGTTTTCAATACATCAATATCATTATTCCTTTTTCAATATCATTGATCCGTTCGATCCGACTGTCCGTCCAAACGATTTATCTGTGCTTGCCCATGAAGAAGATCGCAAGGGTGCCCGCCCCCGAGTGGGTGCCGATGACGCTTCCGATCTCGTTGACGAAGAATTCCCTCTCCCCGAATCTCTTTTTGACGAGCGAGATGAGATAATCGACGTCCTCGGGGCAGTCACCGTGGGAAATGAAGAACGGGTCGTCATCCTTGACGATATTCAGCTCGGCCATCTTGTCGACGAGGGCGGAGATGGATTTCTTTCTTCCCATGCTCTTGCCGATGGGAATGAGATGCCCCGCGTCGTCCACATGCAGGACGGGTTTGATGTTGAGGAGCGTTCCCACGATCGCCGTGCCCGTGCTCACTCTTCCGCCCCGTTTCAGGTGGAAGAGGTCCTCCACCGTAAAGATGTGGCAGATGTGGAGCTTGATGCTCTCGGCATAGGCCTGTGTTTCCTCGAGCGAGGCGCCCGTACCGGCCTTTTTTACGACATAATCGACGAGCAGGCCCTGTCCGAGCGAGGCGCAGAGGGAATCGACGACGGCGATCTTCCGATCGGGGAATCTCTCTTTGACCCGCTTTGCGGCCGTCATATAGCTCTCGCAGGTGCCTGAAAGGCCGGAGGAGAAGGCGATGGCCAAGATGTCCTTCCCCTCTTCGGCGAGGGCGGCCATGGATTTTTCGATCTGGTCGGGGGTCGCCTGAAAGGTCGTGGGCATGGAGCCGTCGCGGAGACGCTTGTAAAATTCTTTGACGTCGAGATGATTTCCGTCCTCTCCCTCATAGGAGACGCCGTCCATCGTGAACCCGAGGCGGACGGCCGTGACGTCATGTTCGGGATAGTAAGGGTCGGGGAGATCGCTGGCTGTGTCGGTCATGATCGCAAATTTACGCATGGCAAAAAAACCTCATAGAAAAGTAACAGACACTCTCCCCCGCCTGTTCTACCCAAGATTATAGCATTGCTCGGTCACATTGTCAACGAAAAATTCACTTTATCGCCGTAAAATTTTTAGCGCGAGCCGCCTTGAAGTGTACCGTCACGTCAAAGCCGTGTCTTTCCTTGACGATATCGAAGTCCATCTTCCCGTCGAGCTCGAAGAACTCCTCGGCGACGCGGAGAAAATGTTTCAAGGCCTCCTCTTTGCTCTCCTTGTTCAGGCCTTCGCGGTCCTGCTCCATGAGGCGCGAAAGGCGCAATCTGTCCTCTTCTTTCATGCCTTTTTCCTCTTAAATTCCCGCAGGGAAAGCTCGATGACGGTCTCCGCGAGCCCGCGGTAGGCGCGGGACTTCGGGCTGACGTTTTGCAGAAAAAACTTGTCGTCTTCGGGGATGCTCGCATACAGGGGCACGGAGAGCGCCTTTGATATCTCCTGCGGGCTTAGGACCTCTCCCTTTCGGATGAGGTCCTTTCTCATGAGGTTGACGATGAGGCCGACGCGGTCGAAACGGTAACTCCGCAAGAGGCCTGCGACCCTGTCGGCGTCCCGCATCGATGACAGGTGCGGCGTCGTGACGAGGATCGCCTCATCGGCGCATGCGGCGGCGCGGTGAAAGCCGTCCTCGATGCCCGCGGGCGAATCGATGATGATATAGTCGAACTGAGGCGAGAGCAGATCGAGGACGAGGCGCACGGCTTGCGGAGAAACGTAACGCTCGCTCACACGGTTGCTCGCAAGGGCGAAGAGCGTCGGATATTTCGGGTGCTTGACGAGCGCCTGACGGGGTCTGCAGCGGCCCTCGACGGCGTCTGTGACGTCATAGACGGCCAAATGTTCGATGCCGAGAACGACATCGACGTTGTTGAGGCCGAAATCGAGATCGCAGACGATGACGCGTTTGCCCTTTTCTGCAAGGTGCACGGCGAGATTACAGGAGACCGTCGTCTTGCCGACGCCCCCCTTTCCCGATGTCACTACGATCTTCCTTGCCATGGGCTCCCCCTTTTGTCGCTTGACCGATTATACCATGCCCGAGGGGGCGTTTTAGGGATATGCGTGTCGGATTTTGGAAAAAAAGGAAGTATGACTTTCTATACCGCGGGAGAAATGTAACTGCCGCCGACGAGATGTCAGCGGCAGTTACAAGATTTATGGAGATCGTATGGATGTGCTTATTTTTGCGATCTCGGCTCCTTGGAAGAGGCGCAACCGTGACAGGCGGCACAGTTTCCGCCGCATCCGCAGTCGCAGGACGTCTTGCCCTGTTTCTTCCGTATGACCGACATAACGATCACGCCGACAACGAACGCTGCCGCTGCGACGATGATGAGAATTTCCCACCAGCTCATTGTTCCCCTCCGTCGCTTGCCGCAGCCTCTTTCTGAGCCTCGGTCTCGGACATGGGCGCCTCATTTTCCGTCACGGGGTGTCTCTTATTCCAAAATACGATGCCCGTTACGGCGAGGGCGATGAGGCATGCGAAGATGAACACCGTCCACCACCACGAGCCGACGAGATAGATCATCGTGCCGACAATGTAGCTCGTGGCGACCCAGAAGAGGAGCGTCCATTTGAACTTGCCCTTGGGAAGTTCGGCTTTGGCCGTGGCGCAGGCCGCAAAGCAGGGAATGGTCGTCATGTTGAAGGCAATGAAGGCGATGAGCGCGGGGATCGAGATGCCCGTTGCGGCGATCATGGTCACGGCCTCCTCGACGCCCTCTTCCGTCGAGATGAAACTTCCCGCAACGCATGCGGCGAGGGTGCCGAAGGTGGCGATAACATTCTCCTTCGCGACGAGCCCCGTGATGGCGGCGACGGCGAATACCCAACCGAAGTTCTTGAGCTGCGAGCCGAATCCGAGCGGCGTGAAGATGGGCTGGATGAGCATGCCGAGGGAGCCCAAAATGCTCTGGTCGGTATGGAGATTGGCAAGGATGGTCTCCCCCTCATATTCGATCTCCTCGGGCAGGAAGTGCCAATTCCACGAGAAGTTGGAGAGGAACCAGATGACGATCGTCGAGGCAAAGATGATCGTAAACGCCTTTTTGACGAAGTGCTTGGTCTTATCCCACAGGTGGATCATGAGCCCCTTGAAGAGAGGCAGATGATAGACGGGGAGCTCCATGATGAAGGGCGGAACGTCGCCGCGCATCGTCGTGTTCCGCATCAGAATGACGCAGCAGACTGCCGTGACGATGCCGATGAGATACATGCCGTAGGTGATGAGGTCGGCATTTCCAACCTTAAAATACTGCACGATGCCGCCCGCGATGGCCGTCAGAATGGGCAATTTTGCCCCGCAGGAGAACATCGGGATGACGCGGATGGTCGCCGTTCTCTCCCTGTCATCGGCAAGCGTACGGGTGTTGATCATGGCGGGCAGCGAGCAGCCGAATCCCATGATCATGGGCATGAACGCCCTACCCGAGAGGCCGAACTTACGGAAAATACGATCCATGATGAAGGCGACGCGCGCCATGTAGCCCGAATCCTCCAAAATCGAGAAGAAGAGGAACAGCGTCAGGATCTGCGGCAGGAACCCGAGTACGGCAGAGAGGCCGCCCCAGATGCCGTCGCCGATGAAACTGCCGACCCAGAGGGGCGCATTCTGCGTACAGAGGCCGAGGAGTTCGCCGATCCAATCCAAAAGCCACGTCCAGACATTCGTCAAGATGACGCCCGGGGAGAACACTGCGCCGTCATAGAAACAGGCGAGCAGCGTCACGCCGGGATTCGACATATCATAGCCGAGATCCTCGAGCGAAGGAAGTCCCCCCGCCATCGCGGAGATGAAGAAGAGGTCCTCAGAGAAGGTCAGATGGAAGATCGCAAAGAGGATGACGAGAAAGATGGGAATGCCCCAGATCTTGTGGGTCAGGACCTTATCCGCCTTGTCGGACTTGGTGAGTTTCTCCCCTCTGTGCTTGCGCCTGTATGCGGTGGAGTAGTTCGCAGAGATGTACTTGTATCTCGCGTCGGCGACGACGGCCTCAAGGTCGTCCCCGAAGGTGTCGTCCTGAAAGGTCGCCTTGAATTCCTGCACCATGGTGACGAGTTCGGGATGCATCTTGACCTCGATCTCGTCCATCTCGACGAGTTTGACGGCGTGGAAGAGCGGCGCGTAGACCTTTGCCCCCTTCAAGGCGATGCTGACGTCGCGGACGAGGTGGGCAAGCGGAGAATCGTGGAGCACCGTCACGCCCTTGCGCGGGTTTTTGGCAATGGAGATGGCGCGGTCCATGAGTTCCTTGATGCCTGCGCCTTTCAAGGCAGAGATGGCGACGACGGGGAGCCCGATCTTCTCCTCGAGTTCCTTTGCGTCGATCTGGTCTCCCTGCTTTTCGACGGCGTCCATCATGTTTAAGGCGATGATGACGGGGACGTCGATCTCCATGATCTGGGTCGTGAGGTAGAGATTGCGCTCGAGGTTGGTCGCGTCGACGATGTTGATGACGCAGTCGGGCTTTTCGTCGAGAATGAAGTTCCTCGAGATGACCTCTTCGGGCGTATATGGCGAGAGAGAATAAATACCGGGAAGATCGACGATGTCGACGGGTTCTTCTCCCTTTTTATAGGTGCCCTCCCGTTTGTCGACTGTGACACCCGGCCAGTTGCCGACATAGGCCGTGGAGCCCGTGAGAAGGTTGAAAAGAGTGGTCTTGCCGCAGTTGGGATTGCCTGCGAGAGCAAATTTCATCATTTCTTCACCTCCATGGTGACGAGTTCTGCCTCCGTCTTGCGGAGCGTGAGCTCGTAACCGCGGATAGTCACTTCAATGGGATCGCCCAAAGGGGCCTTTTTCCTCAGAAGGACATCGGCGCCCGGGGTAACGCCCATGTCGAAGAGACGGCGGCGCAGTCTGCCCTCGCCCGAGACGGTCTTGACGACCCCCTTCTCGCCGACGGCAAACTCGCTCAAGAGCTTTGCTGACATGTATATTCCTCCAATATTGAAATCGAAAATTGAGCGCCTTGCGCCCATGCTGCCTCACGCGCTCATCCTGAGCCGTAGGCGAAGGATCTCATAGACCTACGGCTTCGTTCATGGGGATCCTTCGGGCTTTGCCCTCAGGATGAACGGCGGTCCTCACGCGACGTAGATTCTCGAGGCGATGTTCTTGTCGAGGGCGAGACGTCCGTCCTTCACACGGCAAAGCGCCGACCCGCCGCTCGAAGAGAGAACAGTGATGGTCCCCTCTACCAATACGCCTAAATTCGATAGATGTTTCTTCGTCTTGTCGTCTGCGGCGATGCGAACGATTTTTACTTCCTGTCCGATGGGTGCAAGCAATAACGGCATACCCTCTCCTCACAAGTTCGCCTCTGCGAACTTATCGTTTTAATATATGCCCGCGTCTTACGGGCCATGCGTTCGCCATTGCGAACTGTGTACATTCTATCACCTTTTCAAGGGCGTGTCAACTGTTTTGAGGCACTTTTTCAAAAAAAGTTCGCCATGACGAACTCAAATTTTTTCAGTGTGCGCGAACGCTTGACATTCCATAAAAATAAGGTATAATGGAAAGAAAACGGGTGAACATATGATCGAACAGCTGAAAAGTTTCTTAAAGACATCCTACACGGCCTACCATGCGACGGAAAACGCCAAGGCGTTTTTGCTCGGACATGGATTTCTTCCCCTTGACGAAGGAAAAGAATGGGCGCTTGAAAGGGGCAAAAAATACTTTGTGACGCGGAACGGGAGCAGTTTCATCGCCTTCCGCTGCGGTGAAGGCCCCTTTAAGATCATCGCCTCGCACACCGATTCTCCCTGTCTCAAACTGAAGGAACATGCCGCACAGGAGAGCGGCCCCTATACCCGTCTCAACGTGGAAGAATACGGCGGGTGCATCCTGTATTCCTTCTTTGACCGTCCTCTCCGCCTTGCGGGACGGGTCATGAAAAGCGCCGAAAAAGGTGTGAAAACCGAGCTATATGTGAGCGATTTCTGCGTTACGGTGCCCTCTCTCGCCGTCCACATGAACCGTGACGTCAACGACGGGTTCAAACCCGACAGACAAAACGATTTGGAGCCCCTTCTCGGGCTCGGAAAGGCCGATCTCGGCGCGGCCACGGACGGTCTCGGTTACGACCTCTATGCGGTGCCCGACGTCAAGCCCTATGAGAGCGGCGCAAACAATGAATTTCTCTCCTCGCCCCGCATCGACAATCTGACGAGCGTATTCGGCTCGCTCCTCGCCCTTGCGGACGAGAGGTGCACGGGCAATTGCCTTGTCGCCTGTTTCGATAATGAGGAGATCGGCAGCCGTACACGGCAGGGCGCGGCGGGAGATTTTCTGAAGAGCGTGCTCTCCCGCATCTCTGCGGCGGAAAACGTTCGGGGAGACCTCTCGGTCCTTCTCTCGCAGTCCTTCCTCGTCTCGTTGGACAATGCCCACGCCGTTCATCCCAACCGTCCCGAAAAATGCGACCCGACCAACCGTCCCGCGATGGGCGGCGGGATCGTCATCAAGGGGCATGCGGGCGGCGCCTACACGACGGACGGCCTCACTTCCGCCGTCATAAAGAAGATCTTCACGGGCGCAGGCGTCAAATTTCAAACCTTCTATAACCGTTCGGACATGCGGAGCGGGAGCACGCTCGGGGCGATCAGCCTCTCGCAGGCGAGCATCCCCTCCGTCGATTTGGGCCTTGCGCAGCTCGCGATGCACTCCGCCGTCGAAACGATGGCGCTGAGCGATTTTGAAGAACTCGTCAAGGGGCTGAAGGCGGTGTTCGCCTCGCGTATCGTCATCCGCTCCGACGGCGCCGAAGTTGAATAGAGACGCTCATCCCGAGGGCGTACTCTCTCGCTGCTCCTTTGAATGAAAGTGCCCCGATCGAAACCGAAGGGCGATCCCTTCAAATGAAGTTAAAAAAGCCGCCGCCACGCGCAAAGCGCGTGGCGGCGGCTTCATAACAATCGAAACGGAGATTTCTCCGCATTATTCAAAGTACGTCACATTCCCTTTATTGTCGATCTTCCCATCTCTGCAGGTGATCGTATAGCCGACAGTATTGGTATAAAAATCCCACGCGTTTTTTTCAATCGAAGTCCACTCTTCCACCGTGCCCTTGTATTGAATATCCGTAAGCAAAACGCAAGAAATAAACGCACTATCTCCAATCAATGTCACCCCCTCAGGGATCTCGATCCTTGTAAGATGGCAGCAATATGCGAACGCATTTGGTCCGATAGAAGTTACCCCGTTCGGGATCTCGATCCTTGTAAGTTGACTGCAATTCGAGAACGCACTCATCCCGATCGTGCTCAATTTTCCATTATCCTCAAATTTCACGCTTGTGAGCGAATTGCAATTGGAAAACGCGGCGTTTCCGATCTCGGTCACTCTGTCGGGTATTGTAATTTTGTTCAGAAACGTGCAATCACAGAACGCATATTGATAGATTTTATAGTCCCTTTCTTTTGGGCTCATGGCGGGAAGTATCAGTTTTGTTTCATTGCCACAATAGGCGATCAGCAAAGATTCCTTCTCATCTTCGTAGAAAAGATATCCTTCCTCTGTCAATGTCTGCTTGCTCGGCTTATCCGTTGTATAGACTTGTTTGGCGTAATATGCCACAAGTCCGTTATCTTCTCTGCCGACAGCAATTTGCAGATCTGAATAATTCCAAACTTCCACGAGGCAGTAACATGACTCGAACGCACCCCCTCCGATCGTGACCACACTGTCCGGGATCTCAATGCTTGTGATCGAATCGCAACCTCTAAACGCATACTCCCCAATCGTTTGGAGCATTCGGGGAAGTTTTATTTCCGTAAGCGCACTGCAGCCGCTGAATGCGTACGCCCCGATCTCCGTCACATTATCCGACATATTGATGTTTGTGATCAAGTTGCAACCTCTGAACGCCTCGTCCCCGATCACAGTCACGCTGTCGGGGATTTCAACACTTGTCAGATTATAATTTCGTGCATCTAACGTTACATGAAAGGCGTTATTGGCGATCGCCGTGACTTTCAACCCGCGATATGTGGCGGGAATGACGATATCCGTTTCCCAAGCGGTCCCGATACCCGTGACCATCGCCGTGTACTCGCC
>CANREC010000068.1 GCA_947629535.1 uncultured Clostridia bacterium
GGAGATGACTTCCCCCGTGCCGAACCGCGCGTGCTTTACGAGGGATCCCACATGGAAACGGGAGACGTCCTTGGCGGGCGCGGGAGAGGGCGGGATGACGGAAACGGGACGGGACGGCTTTTTCCCCGCGCCGAAGGTGAAACCCTCGGGCTCGCGGTACGTCCCGACCCTCTTGGGCGCCGAACTGCCGAAAGCTCCCCCTCTTCCGTATCCGCCGTACCTGTCGCCGCGGTCGCCATAGCCGTACCTGTCGCCGCGGTCGCCGTAGCCGTAATTTTTGCGCCCGTATCCTTCGCCGTCCGTATAGTCCCCCGAATAGCGCGTATAGGTGCGCTGCGAGGGAAGGGCCAGAAGGCCGCCGAGCTCCTCCAAAAAACGGGAGCGCACGGTGGGCTCCCTGTGGCCATAGAGATAGCGGGACTTGGAGCGGGTGAGGTAGAGCCTGTTCTTGGCCCGCGTGATGGCGACATACATGAGCCGCCGCTCTTCCTCGAGCCCGTTCGGGTCGTCGAGCGCACGCGAGGTCGGAATGATGTTCTCCTCGAGCCCGACCAGAAAGACGGTGTCGAACTCGAGCCCCTTGACGGCGTGGATGGTCGCAAGCGTCACATATTCTCCGTCGTCCATCTCGTCGGTGTCCGAATAGAGCGTGATCTGCTGGAGATAGTCGGAGAGCGTCGCGTCGCCGTTCATGCGCACATATTCGTCGACGGAATTCTGAAATTCGTCGATATTTGCCCGTTTTGTGACCGATTCGTCCGAATTGTCGGCATATTGCTCGCGCATGCCCGACGTCTCGATGAGTTCCTTGGCGAGGTCGGAGACGGGGAGCTCCTGCGAGGCGATGACGAGCCCCTTGACGAACTTTCCGAACTCCCTGAGTTTCTCCTTTATGCCTGCCGAGAGGGGCAAAACGTCACAGTCCGTCACGGCGTCATAGAGGGAAAGATCCTCCTGGCGGGCATAGTCCTGCATGGTCTGCAGCGTCTTGTCGCCGATGCCCCGTTTGGGCACGTTGATGATGCGCACGAGGGCCTCGTCGTCGTAGGGATTGGCGATGAGGCGCATGTAGGCCAGAATGTCCTTGATCTCCTTGCGTTCGAAGAACTTGAACCCGCCAAAGACCTTATAGTTGATGCCGTACTTGGTAAATTCCTGCTCGTAAGAGCGCGTCAGGGCGTTGATGCGCATGAGAACGGCAAAGTCCGAAAGTTTCTTCCCGTTCCTCGCCGCCTCGGCGATGATGCGGGCGCAGTACAGGGCCTCCCCCGTCTCCTCGTCGGATTCATAGACGACGGGCTTTTCCCCCTCGCCCGCCGCCGTCCAGAGCTCCTTGCCCTTGCGCTTGCTGTTGTGCGCGATGGAGGCGTTCGCGAGCGCGAGGATGGCCCCCGTAGAGCGGTAATTGCGCTGCAGTTTGTAGATCTTTGCCTTGGGGAAACTTTTTTCGAAGTTCAGAATGTTCTCTATCTTGGCTCCCCGCCATCCGTAGATGGACTGGTCGTCATCGCCGACGACGAAGAGATTGCCGTGCTCGGACGCCAGCAGTTTGATGATGTTGAACTGGACCTCGTTGGTGTCCTGAAACTCGTCCACATGGATATAGCGGAACTTGCCCGCAAGGTATTCCCGCGCCTCGGCGTCGGTCAGAAGAAGGGAGAGCGCCTCGGTGAGAAGATCGTCGAAGTCGAGGGCGTTGTTCTGCTTCAAGTGCACCTCATAGCGGGCGTAGACCTTGGCCGCCGCCTCGATATTCCGCTCATAGGGGAACTTTTTTCTGTAGGCGTCGGGCTTTAATCCGAGCATCTTGGCGTTCGTGATGTGGAAACGGACGGACTTGAGAAGGCCGTCCTCGTCCGCATAGCCGCACTCGCGGAAGGCCTGCTTGACGACGGCGTTCCGCTCCTGCTCCGAATAGATGGAAAAATTCTCGTTGATGCCGCGCTTTTCGGCATACATTCTCAAAATTTTTACGCACATGGAGTGAATGGTGCACACCCACATGCCGCGCGTGTCGGTATAACGTTCAAGCCGCTCGCGCATTTCACGGGCGGCTTTGTTGGTGAAGGTGATGGCGAGAATGCCCGAAGGGCTCTCCCGCATGTCCTCGACGAGATGTGCGATGCGGGCCGTCAGCACCCGCGTTTTTCCGCTCCCCGCCCCCGCGAGCACGAGCACTGCGCCCTCGGTATCGTACACGGGAAGTCTCTGTTCTTCGTTCAGCTCCTGCAATTCTTCCATACGCTATGATTATATCAAATCACGGAACAAATTGCAAGCGCTCTGCGTCAATCCGTCCTTTTCCCTCTGAGCTCGAATTCGTATTCCCTCTTGAACCGCTCGAGGGCGTGAAGGTAGCGTTCGGAGAGCTCCAGAGTGTATCTCTGCCGCTCCGAATAGGTGAGGGAATTGTAGTATTCCATGTCGGTCAGGCGGCCGATGGCGTCCGAGACTTCCCCCTCGGAGAGCAGAAGATCGCGGACCTTGAGGTAAAATTCGTCGGGCGCGTCGCCCTGTATGGACCGCTCCACCTTTTCCTGAAAATAGCGTTCCATCTTGCTCTCGCTCATGCCCATGTCGCGCGCATGGCTGCGCTTTGAGTCGAGCTCTTCCTCACACTTCTGCCAGAATCCCTTCTTCATGCGCATCTTGGCCTCTTTTGCAAGCGTTTTCAGTGTCTTTTCCATACGCGCCTCGCTCTTTCGACATTTTTCGCAAAAAGAAAATCCGCAATCTCTTGCGGATTTGTCATTAGTTTCTGCTTCTCTTCCTCGCGGCTTCCGACTTCTTTCTCTTTTTGACGGAAGGCTTTTCGTAAAATTCCTTCTTGCGAAGGTCGCCGATAATGCCGTCGCGCGAGCACTTTCTCTTGAACCGTCTGAGCGCACTCTCGAGATTTTCATTCTCTCCGACTTTGATCGTGGACATTTCCTCTACCCTCCTTCGCCGCAGCACTTATTTCATCTGTCATTATAGCATTCCCGCAGACGCTTGTCAATTTATTTGCGGGTCCATTTTGGAAATTTTAGGAAAACCTTTCGACCGTCTCGTCCAAAATTTTTTCCATGAAACCGCAGCGGCGGTAGAGCGTCAGAATGGTGAACCTGTCGCGGATCTTGTATGCGTTGAGGAGCATCGCCCGCACGGTCTCCTTGGAGACGCCGATCCCCGAGAATCGGACGGGACAGCCGAGGGAGAGGAAAATCCTTTCTGCCTCTTCGACGGGCGGGAGCTTTTCAGCCTCCCGATAGACGTACTCACATCCCGAAAACGGCGGCATATGTTGCAGATTTTTGTAAAGATACAGCGAGACGAGGGTCCCGAGCGCCACCTTGATCCCGTGCAGGGGAATGGGCAGGCCCCGCCGCAAAAAGTCCATTTCGAGATAGTGGGACATGTGATGCTCGGCGCCCGAGGCGGGACGGGAATTTCCCGCCATGCTCATCGCAAAGCCCGAGACGAGCAGGGCGTCCATGAGCGGCCTCACCCCCTCTTCCTTCCCCTCCGCAAGGGCGGGAACGGCCTCTTCACAGCGCCGCACGGCCTCTTCCATGAGCGCGGCGGCCTCCGCGTTGTATTCTTCCCCCGTGAGACGGGCGGAGACGCGCCAGTCGGTGAGGCAGCAGTACTTGGCAAGGACGTCCCCCACGCCCGCCCCGCGCATGATCTTGGGCGCGGAGCAGAGCACCTTTGCGTCCATGAGCACATCCGAGGCGACCTGCGCCGTCCTTGTGATCTTTGCGCCCTTCTCGATGAGGGGCGTGACGCCCGAGGTGAATCCGTCCATCGATGGGGCCGTCGCAAAGACGCCAGACGGCTTTTTCGTGCAATGACCTGCATATTTTGCGATGTCGTTGAGCGTTCCCGCCCCCGCCGCGAGCAGATAGTCCTGCCCCTCCGCCCGTGCGATCGCACGCTGCACCGTCCGCTCGTCCGCGACGGGCTCCCGCTCGGGATAGACGAGCTCGGTGACTTCGCACTCTTGCCTGAGGGCCGAAAGGAGAGGCTCCGCCAAGGGACGCGTGTTGGGGTCGGCGAGCAGGAGCACCTTTTTTCCGCGCATATGTGCGAGAAAACGGGGGAAGTTCCCCCCTGTTCCCCACTCGGCGTTGACATGAAACTGACGTGAAAGTTCTCCGATATCTCTCATACGATCAAAGATAGACAAACTTGCAGACGATGCCCTCGTCGTAATCGCCGAAACCCTTGCCGAATAGCGTGAATCCGCCGCGGTTGACTGCGTTTTCGGGCACATAGATGCGGAATTTTATCTGCTGGGCGGGTTTTAAGTCCAGATCCTTGAGCGTGACCGAAGAGACCTTCACGCCGCCGATCATCGTCCCCTCCTGCCCCACGGAAATGGAGATCTTCTTGCCGTACTGGCCCAAATTCCCGTACCACCAAGAGGGGTCGCAGTTGCCCGTGCGGTCGTTGTATTCCCCCTTGCTCGTGTAGACGCCGAGCTCCTTGCCGTTGACCGAGAAACGGATGTCGCTCGGGTAGAAGGCGGCATAACCGGGGGCCTCCGAGGCGATCTCAAAGGAAAAACGCAGCTCCTTGAGCGAATTTTCGGCGCTGAGATAGTTGGGGACGAGATATTCGACATACCCCCATCCGAGCCAAAGGATGCCCGCCTTCACCCGTTCGGGAAAGGAAAAGCAGGCAGGGTCGTCGAAACCGCCGATGATGTGCTCGGCCGTGGCGATGCCGCACGTCCCGTGGACCTCGTAGCCGATGTAGTGGCCGATGTCGATGTCGGCCGATTCCACCCTGCCCTCCGACTGCGGATGCGCCGCAAAGTCCACGACGACCTTGTCCGTCGCGAGGCTGCAGATCTTCTGCGTGCCTCTGACGCCCGAGGACGTGGAGATCTCGATGAGCCCCGCCGCATGCAATTTCTTGACATGCGCCGTGATGGCCCCGTTCGAAACGCCGAATCGCTTGGCAAAATAGGCGAGATTGAGTTCCCCGTGCGTCAGAAGTTCTTCGAGAATGCCCAGCCGCACGTCCGAATCAAGCGCCTCATACAGGAGTTTTCCGTGACGAAAGTCTTTCAGATAGATCATACCTTTATTATATCAAAGAAACCGAAGGATGTCAATCCTTCGGCCGAACGGAGAAGATCCGCCCCCTTTTGCCGCATGCACCGCTCAAAGATGCACGATCGTCGCCGTCGGTTTCCCGTTATGGACGGCCAAAAAACAATACGTCGGGGAAGAAAAATCGCCCAAGGCGCCCGGGTTGACGCAGAGGACGCCGTCCACCGTCCCGATCGCGGCGATGTGCGTGTGCCCGTAGAGCGCGACCGTGCAGCCGAGCTCCTTCGCCCGCGCCGCAAGCCCCTCAAGTCCCCGTTTCACGCCGTATCGGTGCCCGTGACAGCAGAGGATCTTCACCCCCTCCGCCTCGACCGTGCACTCTTCCATGCCGTACGAAAAGTCGCAGTTCCCCTTCATCACATACGTCTTTTCGGGGTACATGGCAACGATCCGCCGCATGTCGCCCGACCCGTCGCCGAGGTGGATGATAAAATCGTTTTCTTCAAACAGCCGCTCCACTCTCCCGACGGCGCCCGCACGGGAATGGGAATCGGACATCACGATGAACGTTTTCATATCTTCTCCCGCAGGGCCCTCAGCGCCCTGCCGCGGTGGGAGACGGCGTTCTTTTCGGCCTCGTCCGCCTCGCCGAAACTCTTTTTGAGGTCGTCGGAGAAGAAGAGAGGGTCGTAGCCGAACCCGCTCTTGCCCCGTTCCCCATTGAGGATATAGCCGAACGTTCTGCCCTCGGCCGAGACCTCTCTTCCCTCGGGAAAGACGAGGACGACGGCGCAGCAGAAATGAGCGGAGCGGTCTTTGACCCCGTCCATTTTTTCGAGGAGAAAGGCCCTGTTCCGCGCATCGTCGGAGCCGTCATGGGCAGAAAGCCACGCCTTCGTGGCGTTCATGCGGCTGTAGCGTGCGCTGTAGACGCCGGGCGCCCCCGAAAGCGCGTCGACGCACAGGCCGCTGTCGTCGGCGAGCACGGCAAGCCCCGTGGCCGCCGCGACCGCACGGGCCTTCAGGAGCGCATTCTCCGCAAAGGTCTCGCCCGTCTCCTCGACTTCGCCCCAAAACCCCGCCTCCGCCGCCGAGACGATCTCAAAGTCCGAAAGGATCTCCCGCATCTCCTTGAGTTTATGCGCGTTTCCCGTCGCCGCAACCAATTTCATCCGATTTTTCTCCTTTATATATAACATATGTTATATAACAATTGTAATTTTATTGATTTTTGCTATGCCGTTGCCCTCAAGGGGCGGGCAAGGGCTCCGCTGTCATCCCGTGCAGCCCGGCTCATCCTGAGGGCAAAGCCCGAAGGATCCCATTGAACCTACGGAAGCGCCTCTTCTTCCCTCTTGGCGCGGGTCAAGTCCTCATTGAACCGCCTGCTCCAGAGACGATAGATGAGATAGATCGTAGGCATGCCGAGGTTGGTCTCGAGGCAGGAGTTGACGATGAGCGTGCGGACGCTCGCCTCGTTCATCGGGCGGATGCCGTTCACGAGGAGAGAAAATTCCCAGCCGAACTGCACAAAGACGCCGATGAAGCAGAGATAGAGCACGTTCACAAAGGCCTTCTCGGGCTCCCTCTTGAGAAGGAAGAGAACGAGCACAAGATAGGACGCAACGAGCGCGACGCCCATCCAGCCGTGGTATGCGCCCGTCGTGCGCGAGGTCGTGATCGTGGCCTCGCCGCCGAGTTCGGAAATGGACGGCGCGATCATCCACCACATCAGGATGAGAAAGACCCAATACTTTGCGAGCTTGTCCTTCGCGACCATCGTCCAGATGAAGGCAAAGTTCGTGAACCCATAGCTCATGGACATCCACAAGAGGACGGCAAACGTTCCGCCCGCCCCCTGCAAAATCCCGTCGATATAGACCGTCCGCGTATGGCTGAGAAGGTAGAACCCGCCGAAGTCGACGACGGTATAGAGAATGCCGCCGAACAGGCCGAACAGCACCGTGGAGTATCTTCTCTTCCACACCATGAGCCCGACGAGCACACCGAGAAAGACGCAGTCGAGAATGATGTATAAGAGGTTGAGATTTCGCGTCGGCACGATCGCCGCGGCTGCCAAAATGCTCATATATGTCTCCTTTTTTTGAATTATATCACTTCCGTCCGATCTTTGCAAGAGATAAGCGTGCCGCCGTGCGATTTTGCATGCCAAATGCTTGACTTTCCCCCCCTTCCCGCATATAATTAGTAAGAACAATTCAGGAGGCACATATGCGCATTCTTGCGATCAACGACATCTCATGCGTCGGGAAGTGCTCGCTCACCGTAGCCCTTCCCGTTCTCTCTGCCTGCGGCGCGACCGTAGACATTCTCCCGACCGCCCTTCTCTCCACCCACACGGGCGGCTTTACGGGATATACTTTTTTGAATCTCGACGGCGAAATGGCCAAGATATGCGACCATTGGGAAACCCTCGGCCTCAAATACGACGTCATCTACAGCGGCTACCTCGGCAGCAAACAGCAGATCGAATTCGTCAAGAGCGTCAAGCGGCGCTTTCTCAAAGAGGGCGGAAAGTTCATCGTCGACCCCGTTCTCGGCGATAATTTCAAGTTCTATGCGGGCTTTGACGAGGATTTTGCAAAGGGAATGCTCTCCCTCTGCGCCGAGGCCGACTATATTCTGCCCAACGAGACGGAGAGTTTCCTTCTGACGGGCGAAAGGGACTTTGCGAAGGCGCTGAAGATCTTGAAGGCCGCCTGCCCGCATCCCGTCATCACGGGCGCCGACTGCGCGGACGGGTATTTTCTCTACTATTTCGACGAAAAAGAGGAACGCATGCCCCTCATCAAAGTGGACGGAAACTACCACGGCGCGGGAGACGTGTTCGCCTCGGCCTTCGCGGGCTGCATCGGCGGCGGGCTCTCCATGCGGGAGGCCCTCTCCCTCACGGCCGAATTCTGCTACCGTTCCATTCTCCGCACCAAGGCCGAAGTGCCCGACAGAAAATACGGCATGAATTACGAAAGAGAGCTCTACATTCTCGCCGACAAGTTCGGCGGAAAGTCCGAAACCGTGCAATAAGTCGCTTATTTCCCCCCGCGTCATCCTGACCCGCGCTCATTCTGACCCGCCCGCTCATTCTGACCCGCCCGCTCATCCTGACCCACCCCTCATCCTGACCCGCCCGCGTCATCCTGAACGTAGCGAAGGATCCCCTCAAACGAAGTCCCCTCGCCCACCCTTTGAGGTGTGGGTGTCACGAGCCATGCGAGTGACGGAAGGGGTGTCATTCTGATCCCTCCCCTTCCGAGGAAAGGACATGCGCCCCCTCGTCATTTGGAGGAGGGAATATGCGCCCCGTCCGC
>CANREC010000069.1 GCA_947629535.1 uncultured Clostridia bacterium
CCCTCGAGGATGATGCGGTTCATCTTCGCGTCCGGGTCGGGCACGGGAACGGCCGAGAAGAGCGCCTGCGTGTAGGGATGCAGGGGCGAGCGGAAGATGTCCTCCGTCTTGCCGAGCTCCATCGCGTTGCCGAGGTACATGACCATGATCTGGTCGGTGATGTACTTGACGACGGAGAGGTCGTGGGAGATGAACACATATGTGAGCCCCATGTTCTCCTGAAGTTCCTTCAGCAGGTTGATGATCTGCGCCTGAATGGAGACGTCGAGGGCGGAGACGGGCTCGTCGCAGATGACGAGCTTGGGTTTCACGGCAAGCGCACGCGCGATGCAGATACGCTGCCGCTGTCCGCCCGAAAATTCATGGGGATATCTGTCGTAGTATTGGGGCTGTAGGCCGCACTGTTTCATGACGCCGAGCACATAGTCGTGCACCTGGCTCTTGGGAACGATGTGGTGGACCTTGACGGCCTCGGCGATGATGGAACCGACCGTCATGCGGGGCGGAAGGCTCGAATAAGGGTCCTGAAAGATGAGCTGGATGTCCGTCCTGTACTTTCTGAGCTGTCCCTTCTTGAGTTTGGAGAGCTCCGCACCCTCGAAAAAGACGTTCCCGCCGTCCACGTCATAGAGACGGAGAACGGTCCTGCCGAGCGTCGTCTTGCCGCAGCCCGATTCCCCCACGACGCCGATGGCCGTCCCCGGAAGGACGGAGAAACTCACGTCGTCGACGGCATGAAGGAAGGCCGTCGGTTTGCCGAAGAAGTTCTTCTTGATGGGGAAGTATTTTTTGAGGCCTTCCACCTTGAGAATGGACCCGTCGTCGTTCAGAACAGGCGCGGAGGCCTTTGAGACGGCAAGCTCTTCCGAGACCTTGGGCGCCTTTGCGGGCTGTGCCGTTTCCTTGGCGGGTCTTTGAGGTTTTTCCTCGGTTTTTTTGTTCTGCATGCTGCCGCGGACCGCGAAGAATACCAACACGCCGAGCAGTACGGCGATAAGCGCGAGCATCACGCAGACGGTGACGGCATTCCCGGGCTCCGCCGCCAAGAGTTGCGAAATCAGATTCAATTTCTCCGTCATATTCCTCTCCTCAGTATGTCCTCTGCCCTTGCGTCCTCTGCGGCGCCTTGGCAGGGGCGGGGATCTGCGTCCCGCCGTTTACGATCTTCCGCTCCATCTCTCACTCCTTTGCGTAGAGATAGCAGGCCACGGAATGGGTATCGGAAACCTTGAATTCCGCGGGATATTCTCCGTCGCAACGGCCCATGCATTTGGTGCAGCGGTTGCGGAAATAGCAGTGGTTGGGAAGATTGATGGGGTTCGGGACCTGTCCCGGAATGGAATACAGGGGCTCGTCAGCGTCCGATTCGAGGAGCGGTTTACTCTTCTGGAGGCCGACCGTGTAAGGGTGCAGCGGGTTTTTGAAGATCTCACGCACCGTGCCCCGCTCGATCACCCTGCCTGCGTACATGACGACGACTTCATCGGCCATTTCGGCGATGACGCCGAGGTCGTGGGTGATGAGCATGATGGAGCACCCTTCCTGTTTCTGCAATTCGCGGAGAAGTTCGAGTATCTGCGCCTGAATGGTGACGTCGAGCGCCGTCGTGGGTTCGTCCGCGATGATGAGTTTGGGTTCGCCCGCAAGCGCCATGGCGATCATGACGCGCTGCCGCATCCCGCCCGAGAGTTCGTGCGGGTAGCTCTCATAGCAATGTTCGGGCATGGAGATGCCGACCTTTTTGAGCATCTCGATACTGTAAGCCTTGGCGTCCTCTTTCTTGATCTCGGGATTTTTGAGATAGGAGACCTCGTCGAGCTGATAGCCGACCGTGAACACGGGGTTGAGGCTCGTCATGGGTTCCTGAAAGATCATCGTGATGTCCTTGCCGCGGATGTTGTACATCTGCTGCGTGGGCGTCTTGACGATGTCATAGCCGAGCTTGCGCCCCTCTTCGTCGTAGCCGAGGCTGCTCGCGTTGAAACGGATCTGCCCGCCGACGACCTGCCCTTGGGGGGACTGGACGAGCTGCATGATGGAGAGCGACGTGACGCTCTTGCCGCAGCCCGACTCGCCGACGACGCCGACGACTTTGTTCTTGGGAATGTTGAAGGAGACGCCGTTGACAGATTTTACGGTACCCGTATCGGTGAAGAAGAAGGTCTCGAGGTCCTCGATCTCGATGAGGTTGTTCTCGTCCTTCATGGGGACGGTGTATTCGCTGACGTCCCTCTTCTGCCGCTTGAGTTTCTCGTAGTGTTTCATCTGCCCGAGATTGTACTTGATGATCTTGCGGCTCTCCTTGATGGAGATATAATTGGAATATTTCTGTGCCATGGTCTATTTCCTCGCCTTCGGGTCCATCGCGTCTCTCAGGCCGTCCCCGATAAAGTTGAATCCGAGCACTGCAATGACGATGAGAATGCCCGCGGGGAGCCAAACGTTCATGTGATAGATGAGAACTTCTCGCGTCTTGGCGAGCGCGATCATCGTGCCCCACGCGGCCTTGGGCAGCTGAACGCCGAGGCCGAGATAGCTCAGTGTGGACTCATACAGAATGACGGAGCCGAGGCCCAAGGTCATGGAGACGATGAGCTGCGGCATGACGTTGGGCACGAGGTGTTTGAAGATACGCCGTGCGGGCGAGAAACCCATGACCTCCGTCGCCGTGATGTATTCCTGTTCTCTGAGGCCCAAGATCTGGCCGCGGACGAGACGCGCCGTCCCGCTCCACCCGAACAGGGTAATGATGACCATCAAAACGTATATCTGTTGGTCCGGTTTCAGCCCCCACGACTCTATGACGAAGGAGCCGATGAGCAGGATGGGCAGGGTCGGGATACAGTTGAAGATATCGACGATACGCATGAGGACGTTGTCGACCCATCCGCCGAAATACCCCGAGATGCCCCCTATCACGATGCCGATGAGCGTCTCGAGAATGACGACGATGAAACCGATGATGAGCGATATCCTTCCGCCGTACATGAGGCGGGCGAACACGTCCATGCCCTGATCGTCCGTGCCGAGCAGATGTCCGTTGCCGGGGTCCATCAAGTCGTTTGCGGCGCCGCTCGTGTTCTCGAGCTCCACGACCTCGGTGATCGTGAACGTGTTGCCGTCGAGGTCGGTGCCGTCCATGGGGGTCGGAGGCGCCGTCTCCACCTGATAGCTCCTGTCGACGGCCTCTTCGAGGGTGAGCCCTCTCACATGTGCGTCGTGGATCCACGACACGTTGTCGAAAGCGCCGTAGACGACAGGGCCGAGGAAGGAGAACAGGAAGAGCGCGACGATCATGACAAGACCGACGATGGAGAGCTTGGAACGGAAAAATCTTCTGAGGACGAGCCGCATGGGGCTCATTTCCTTATACGTCTCCTCGGCGACGCCGAGTTCGCGCGTCTGCGCCGTCCCCTCTGCCATAGACTGCGTCTCCGCATTCACGGCGTTGTTTTCCGCAAGGGTCCCCTCTGCTGTAAGATCCTTTTCATCCGCGGAGGGAAGGTTCTTATTTTCTTCTTTCATTTTTTCTCTCCGTAGCTTATTTGAGTTTGACGCGAGGGTCAACGATGGAATACATGATATCCGAGAACAGGGTGCCGATGACGGTCAGAACGGCGAGGAACATGTTGTAGCCCATGACGAACGGGATGTCGCCCTGCCGAAGGGCATTGTAGGCGAGGTTCCCGATCCCGTCGATGGAGAACACTTGCTCGGTGATCATCATGCCGCCGAAGAGCGACGGAAGGATGCCTGCGAGCAGGGTCGCCAAGGGGATGAGCGTGTTGCGGAAGGCGTGCTTGTAGATGACCTTCTTTTCGCTCAGACCCTTCGCGCGGGCCGTTCTGATGTAGTCGGCGCTCAGCACTTCGAGGGTGTTCGTTCTCGTATAGCGCATGAGGCCGCCGATCGAGAGGATGACCGTGACGAAGATGGGCAGGATGAGGTGGACGATGATGTCCCCGAACTTTTCCATCTGGCCGCTGAAGGTGTCGGCATACGTCTTGGAGATATCGATGAGACCTGAAGTCGGCAGCCAGCCGAGCTCGACCGAGAAAAATCTGATCGCGATATAGGCGAAGAAGTATGTCGGCAGGGAGATACCGATCATGGTAAAGACCGTCGTGACATAGTCGCGGACGGAATACTGGTGCGTCGCGCTCGTGATGCCGAGCGGGATCGCGATGAGAAACTGCAAAATGGTGGCCACGAGTGCGATCGCAAACGAGATCCACATGTTCTCGGCGATGACCTGCCCCACGGGTTTCATATAGATGAAGGAGTTGCCGAGATCGCCCTTTACGAGGTTGCCGAGCCAGCCGAAGTAGCCCTTGAGGATACCCGTAAAGGAGTTATCGTCGAGACCGTAAAGTTTCTTGAACTCCAAAATGGTCTCCTCGTTGATGCCGCTGTTGGGATTCTGCAGCTGCGAGGCGAAACGGTTATCGATATAGTCCGTGGGCATCATTCTCACCAAAAAGTAGATGATGATCGAGACGCCGAGCAGGATCACGATAGAGATTAAGATCCGTTTTACAATGTACTTGAACATGCTTTCACCGATTTTGTGGTTTTGTCAGAGGCGAACGAAATTATTTTGCGACGTTGAGCGAGACGAGGTGGATATCCGACGTCAGACCCTTGAATGCGGAGAGCTCGCTCTCGGGCGTGAAGGTGCTCACGTCGATCTTGTTGGTGTTGTAGGCGAAGAGGTCGTCCCTTTGGTAGGTGGGAAGTTCGATCGCAAGGACCATGACGAGGTCGAGGGCCTGCTTGTAGATCTGCGCACGCGCGAACTTGCCTTCCTCCGTCGAGTCGTCGATCTTACGGGCGCTCTCGATGAGGTCGGAAAGGCCGTTGCCGTTCGCATAGGGACCCGTGCCCTTGAGGATCTGGTTCTCGAGCGGGTATTTGTTCTCGTCACGGAGGATCTGGGGATAGCCCCAGTTCTTGACGGAGGTCGCCGTGGAATCCTTGTGATAGACCTGATACATATCGGGGTCGATCGTGGAGCCCCAAGCTGCCGCCCAGACGGTCAGATCGCCCGTGGAGAGCTTCTGAAGGCCGTAGGTGTCCGTCTTGACTTCGATGTCAAAGCCCCACTTGTTGAGGTACTCCTGCGCATGCCAGAGCGCCTGGAATGCGGGGTGGTCCGTCTCATCGCCGACGACCGTGAAGGTGTACTTGCAGGTGTCGCTGTTCTTGACATAGACGTTGTCGCTGTTCAGCGTGTAGCCGCCCTTGGTCCCGACGAGCCAGCGGATGAAATTCTCCTGCTCCTCTGCGGTGAGGGTGTCCCCCGCCTTCTTGCCGAGTTGCGTCACATAATCCTTGTAATCGGGGTCGACGACGTTGAGGTTTGCGGGAACGGGGCCGTTGATATAGGGATAATAGCTCGTGCTCTCCTTGAGCGCCTTCTCGGAGACCCAGCTCGAGAGAGACATGGAGCGATAGATGGGCTTTGCCGTGGTGCCGTAGTAGTCGACCGTCTCCTGCGTGTTGATGCAGTACATGATGGCGCGGCGGACATAGATGTTGGGAACTTTGCCCGCGTTGACGCCGATATAGCCGTAACCTGCCGTCTGCACGTTCTTGTTGCCGATGCCCTGATCTCTCTTCTGGTTGAGCTCATTGATGGTACCGGGCTTTGCATTGGGTTCGACGAAGTCGATGGCGCCCGTGTAGAGGGAGTCGACCATCTGGTTCTCTGCAACGACGCTGTAGCGGACCTTCTTGATCTTTGCGGGGCCGTTGCCGTCGGGGTTATAGTAAGGATTGCGCTCGAAATAGACGCCGCCGAGGTTATAGAAGTCCCCCGCGGTGATGTTATCGATGCCGCCCGTGGACTTGCTTGCCGCATAAGGGCCCGCGCCGACGGGAACGCCGACCTTGTCGGTGGAATTGACGACGTTGTTCATGAAGGACTGCGAACGGTATTCCACGCCGAAGTTCGTCTCATAGTCGAAACCCTCATAGATCGAAGGATCCGAATAGTAGTACATGGGTGCGATGGAGAAAGCGAAGTTCCAGATGGCCTTGGGGTCGATCTCCTTGATGGTGATGGAGAGGACTTCGTTGTAGCCGTCCTTCACATGGGTGTGCGCGTCGTCCTCGTACTGGGGAACGTCGTAATCCTGCCCGTTGACGGTGACTTTGCCGTCCTTGTTCGCGAACTTGATACCCGTAATGTTGGGGATCTCAAGCGCCCCTTCGGTGTTGTCCTTTTCCATCGCGTCGCCGACGAGGAAGGTGCGGAACTCTTCCGCCGTCTTCCAGTATTGGACGACTTCGTTGAGCTTGTCGGGGATATTCGTCTCATAGACGTAGTCGATCGCCTGTTCCTTGGAATACTCGCGGAAGTCCTCGGGCTTGCTCGAGCCGCCGCTCAGTTCGCCCTCGCCCCCGTTCGCATTCTTGCTCCACGTGAGAAGGCCTTCATTGTAGAGGAACTGTTCGGCGTCGGAGCCGAGGAGACCTCTCTTGACCTCCCCCTTTCCGTTCGTAAAGACGGTGTCCTGATAGGTGCCCGTCGAGGTCGTCCAGTCGCTTTCGAGCTCTTTTTTGAAGAATTCGATGACCTTGTCGTAGTCGGAGACGATATAAGGATAGGTTGTGCTGTCCTGAAGTTTTTCAAGCTCTGCCCTGAACCCTTCGTCATTGAGATCCTGATTGGAATCTTCATTGATCTCATCGAAGGCGGAAAGGAGCGCGTCGATACGTTTCTGCGCCGCCGCCTCGTACTGCGCACGGAAGGAATCCTGCTCGGATTCGATATGTGACTGGGTGCGGTAGTCCTGCAGGCCGAGGATCTCCGTCGAGTAGATGGTGCTCGAGCCCGTGTAGGCGGGATCGAGGTAGACGTAGAGGTTGAAGAGGACGTCCTTCATCGACAGATAGCTGCCGTTGGAGAAACGGATGTTGTTCTTGAGGACGAACTTGTACTCCGTCTGGATGGGATCCGTCTTGTTGACGGGATCCTGATAGGTCGTATTGATCTCGACGTCCTTTGCGACGACCGCCTCATCATCGCCCCAGACGGGATTGCCCATCTCGTCGTTGGCGAGCATGCCGATCTGGGTCATGCCGACGACGTTGCCGTCCGTTGCGGACGTTGAGAAGAAGGGGTTGAATACCTTGTCGAGCGCGAGGGTGGAAAAAACGAGCGGATCGTTCTCGTTGTCGAAAACGGCCTTGCTCTTATTGTCGTCTCCGTCGCCGCCGCAAGCGGCAAGAAGCCCGAGCGAGAAGATGCTCGCAAGCCCTGTTGCCAAAAAACGAACTGCCTTTTTCATAATTTATTACTCCTTAAACTGGTTTTCTGTATTGAGATCTATTCTGTGACGGTAAGCGTGACCGTGACGTCTGTGACCGTGTTCGTCGTTCCCGTCCCGAGGTGGATGGCCGCCGAGCCGTCCACGAAGAGGTTGCTGTCGGAGAATCCAGAGGGAAGTTTCGTGCAATGGTATGTTCCGCTGAAATTCACCCGTTCGAACACACAATTCGTTGCCTGTACCGCAAGGGGCGCGACGTAGATACTGCCGATACGGGAATTGTCCGCCGAGAGGTCGATGGAGACGCCCGTGAAGGAGACGTCGGAGACCTTGATATTGTCGGCAATGCCGAAGAGGCTGACGATGAGGCTGCTGTTGAACACGTCGTCAGAGACGAGGTTGGCGTTGGCGGCGCTGTAGCTGAGGGTGAAGTTCTTGATGGCAAAGCCCTTTCCGTCGAGATAGATCTGTTCGGCGTTGCCGCTGAAGTCCTTCTTCCCGCCGAATCTCCTCGTCGCCGCGTCGGCGAATCCGCCGAATTTCTCCCCGCCGAAGTCGATGTCGCACATGAGGACGATGTTGTTCTGGAGCGCGATGGCCGAGACGAGCTCATCGGGCGTGGAGACATAGGCGAATCTCCCCTCCACGAACTCGACGAACACTCTGACGGCATAGGCCTTGGAGCCGTCCCCGCTCTCGGTGACGTGCGTCAGATCCGCATTGTCCCCGGGGTGGACGAAATCGTCGTTCCACGGCTGCCCGTTCTCGTCATAGAAGGGCACTCTGCCCACGCCGTCCACGAGTTCCTTCTTGAGCGTGCTCCCGAGCGAGGATGCGGCGCTTGCGGCGTCCCGTTCGGCATTGCTCTTGTGGAATGCGGAGAACTTCGTCCCTTCGGCGACCTGATAGGAAGAGATCTGTTGGACGGTCCCCTCCCCGTCGCGATAGCACAGCTCATAGT
>CANREC010000070.1 GCA_947629535.1 uncultured Clostridia bacterium
AACACGATGAACGCCGAGGCCGCCCGTTTCTGGAAGGACGCGGGCGCACGCCGCATCGTTCTCGCGCGGGAACTTGCCCTGAAGGAGATCGCCGCGATCCATGCGGCCTGTCCCGACCTCGAGCTCGAGGTCTTTGTCCACGGCGCGATGTGTATTTCCTACAGCGGCAGATGTTATCTGTCCGACTACATGGACGGCCGTCCCGCCAACCGCGGCGCATGTGTGCAGGCGTGCAGACGAGCCTACCGCATCCAGACCAAGGAAGGCGCGTCGGAGGATTTTTACGATGTCGAAGAGGACGGGAAACGCGCCTATGTCATGAACAGCAAGGACCTCAACATGAGCGGATACCTCGAGGAGCTCCGAGAGGCGGGCGTGTGTTCTTTCAAGATCGAAGGGCGCATGAAGGGGGAATTCTATCTCGCGACCGTCGTCAACGCCTACCGCAGGCTCTTGGATTTTGGTTGGTCGGAAGATTTGGACGGGGAGCTCATGTCCTGTTCGCACAGGCCGTACATCACGTCCGAAGAATTGAACGGGGGCACCATGTCGCAGGCGGTGGACAGCTCGGCATCGGGGGGCATGTACGATTTCATCGGCATCGTCTCGGACATGGTAGGGGGAAAAACCGTCGTCGAGATGCGCACTCGTTTCCGTGAGGGCGACGAGCTCGAAGTCCTCTCTCCCTCCGAAAATTTCGGAGAAGTCTTTTCCGTGAAGGGCCTCTGCGGGCCCGACGGCGCTCCCTGCACCGACGCTAAGCTCGTGCAGGCCAAGTATTCCTTCGACTGCCCTTATCGCCTGCACGTCGGCGACATCCTTCGCCGTCCCCGCCGCTCATCCTGACCCCTTATTTTGCCCTCCCCCGTGCTCATCCTGAAGCGTAGCCGAAGGATCCCCTTGAACGAAGTCTCCCCTCGCGCTCATCCTGAGGCGTAGCCGAAGGATCCCAGCAAACGGGCGGAGCATGTTGCTCCGTGGGTCTATGTCATTTCGAGCGCAGTCGAGAAATCTCTATTGCGGTGGAGATCCTTCGACACGCGCTTACGCGCGGCTCAGGATGACACGGAGGCACTCAAGTCAATTTGTCCCTGTGAAGCAGTTCGTCCTGTGAAAGATCCTGTGGCCATTTCGCATGCAATTATAAAAACTCGCGTTCAGGTTGAGCGCGAGTTTTCATATACTTTAGTATGTATCAAAGATATCGTCTGGGCTCCAAGGGCCTGTTCGTCTCTATTGCGGCCTTCCTCCTCTGCATCGCCGTCTTTGTCGTCCTCGTCATATTTACGGGACGCGCGCGTGCGGACGTCGATACAGAGCTCGATTGCTACTTTCTTGTCCGAAACTGTGACGACAGCACCTCGGCGGCCGTCGTCGGAGAGGTCTACTCGGCGGGCGGCGCGGGCTATCTCTATGGCGACAGCGTCATCATCGCCTGCTATTATACCAAGGCGGACGCGAGGCGTGTCTGCTCTCTGCTCGAAGGGAGAGGGGAGAGCGTCGGGATACTCGCCCGTTCCTTTGAAAAGCTCACCCTCCGCGGCGGCGACACAGAGCACAAAGAGGAGATCCTCGGCAGCATCGAGACGGCCAAGTCGGCGGCCCGTCTCCTGTACGATACGGCCAACGGCCTTGAGACGGGCTCCCTCTCGCAGGTCTCGGCCAAGGCCAATGTGGAAGGCGCGGCGGACGCGCTGGAAGGAGTGGCCGCCTCCGATCCGTCCCTTCTCGACAGGTGGGACTGTGTCCTCTATGACGTCATCCGCAACGCGCGGGAGAAGAGCCGCGGCATCCTCTTTTCCAAGGACGTCCGTTTTCTGCAAGTCTCCCTGTGCTGTGCCGTGCTCAACATCGGCCAATGGGTTTGAGAAGGCCGAAGATGGCAAAAATCTCCCCATGAAATGTCTCTTTCTCTACAATCCGAACAGCGGGAAGGGGAAACTCGCCGCAAAGATGAAAGTCATCGAAAGGATGCTCGGCAAGAAGTATGAAGAAGTCGAGACCGTCGCCACCGAGAGCGCGGAGGACCTGATCTCCCGCATGAGAGCCGCGAGCTGTGACGTCATCTTCTCGGGCGGGGACGGCACCTTTCATGCCGCCTTGCAGGGCGCGGAAGGCAAACGCTGCGGCTACCTTCCCTCGGGCACGGTCAACGACATCGCCCGCTCCCTCGGCATTCCGCGGGGGACGAAGAGGGCGCTTTCCGTCATCCTGAAGGGCCGCACGGCGGGCATCGACTGCATGGAGGCGGGAGGGGAGAAGATCGCCTACGTCGCCGCCGCGGGCGCCTTCACCGAATCGACTTACAACACGCCGCAGGCGGAGAAGAGGGCGTTCGGCCCCCTCGCCTATGCCCTTCACGGGCTCCGCCACGACCTTCCCCTCGATGTCTTTCCGCTGAAAGTGACGTATGGCGGACAGACGGCGGAGACGGACGCCGTGCTCGTCCTGATCCTGAACGGAAGATCGGTCGCAGGCTTTCCCGTAAACAAGAAAGGGAGCATGCGTGACGGAAAGCTCGAGATCGCCGTCATCCGTCAGATCGGACGGAAGGATATGCGCGGAAAACTGCGGGCGCTCTTCTCCATCGGCGCCGTCTTTCTCTTCGGGATCCGCGTGCGCAAGAGGGATATCCTCTTCTTGCAGGAAAGCTCCGTCCGCATCGAAACAAAAAAAGACCTCGTCTGGGACTTCGACGGGGAGAGGGGCCCGCGCGGCGATCTTGAGGTGAAACTTCTTCCGAGCTATTTCGAGCTCTTTTTGCCGCGCTCAAAAAATTAGTATAAATATATCGAGTTTTTAATTTTTCGACAATTTTGTTCAAAATTAGACAAATTTTGAAAAAAATTCTCCGATTTTTGTACAAAAATGACTTTACAAATCCAAATTTGTGTTTTATAATGCGTTTACATTCCGAAAAAGGAATGAAAAGGGGTATCTATGAAACGCATATTGATTCTGGAAAGCAACGAAACTTTTGCAAACGAGCTGAAAGAGTACTTCAGCGAGCGGAAGGATTTTGACGTCTGCGGCGTCACGGCCGACGGTGCAGAGGGCCTCAAACTCCTCGATTCCCAGTCGCCTGCGGTCACGGTATTGAGCCTGTTCCTGCAGAATGCCGACGGTTTCACCGTGCTCGAAACGGCAAAGCGCCTCGGGAAAAAGACGGATTTTATCGTGCTCGGGAACTTCTCGGACGATAAGATCATCAACCGCGTCATCTCGCTCGGCGCGAGGTACTATTTCATGAAACCCGTCTCCGCCCGCCTCGTGGGGGACAGAGTGCTCGAGCTCTGCGCGGATCCCGCACCCGCAAAGGAGCCCTTCGAGCGCAAACGCGCAGGGTCGTTGGAAGAGCGGATCTCCAACATCTTCATCTCCATCGGCATTCCGCCCCACATCAAGGGATACAAGTATCTCCGTGAAGGCATCAAAATGGCCGTCGAGGATCCCACGATCATCAACAACGTGACGAAGGGGCTCTATCCCATCATCGGCGAGAAGTTCGAGACGAGCGCAAGCAAGGTGGAACGCGCTATCCGTCACGCCATCGAGGTCGCGTGGAACAGGGGCCGCGTCGAGGCCATCAATGCCATCTTCGGCGCACGGGTCTACATCGGATCCGAGAAACCGACGAACAGCGAGTTCATCGCCCTCGTTGCCGACAAGCTCATCCTCGAGAACATGGTCTGATCGGGCGCCCTCGCCCGCGCATTCTGAGCGCTTACTTGCTCTTCCCCCGTTGAAGGGGGAGGGGTAGGGGAGAGGGTTGCCCCGCTGACAATGCGTCATTCAGAGCGCAGCGATGGATCCCGAGGATGAAAAAACGGACTTCGTTCTTCGGGATCCTTCGGGCCCGAAGGCCCTCAGGATGACGCGGAGGACACGGGGGCAGTCAAGGGATTCACCCCTTCCAACTCTTGACGAGATCTTGCAAGAGCGCCTTTTGGCCGGGGGAGAGGGCACGATATTCCCACAGGAAGGGGTCATCCGCCGCACACGGTGCACGAAGATCGCTCCGCCCGACCAGATAATCGAGCGAAACGCCGAAGTAGTCCGCAATGACGAGAAGTTTCTTCACGGGCGGGATCTCCTGCGTGCTCTCCCACATGCCGACGCTGCCCGTGCCGACATTGAGCTCCCTTGCAAGTTTGGCTTGCGATAGCCCGCGCTCCTCTCTGAGCTCCTTGATCCGAAACGAAAAACTCATACTTTCCTCTGCTGAAATTCTATCATAAAGTATGAGTAAAAAAATTATTTTGATAGATTCACTCTGATTCTATGAGTATACTATTGACAAATACTCATAGATTATGATAAAATTACCATAAAAACAGAGTGAAGGAAACAGCAATGTCAAACGTGGCGACACTTGTCGGGTGTTCGGAGCACGACCCTGAATTCAAGTTTGCCTTGCGCAATGCGACTTTGGCGGAATTGAAAGAGGCGATGAAGGAGCTCGGAAACGACACGAAAAATTCCCGCAAGATGGGGCGATTTCGTGCCGCCCTGCGCCGTGCCGAACGAAGGACGACGGATCTGCAATAGACGGCCGCTTTGCAGAAAAATCCCCCCTGCCGCCGCAACGGGTAGGGGGACCCTCACTGCCCCTCGTGTCATGTTGAGCGCAGCGTCCGCCCCGCGCTCATCCTGAGGGAGCGTAGTGACCGAGGGATCCCCTCAAACGAAGTTTCGCCCGCTCATCCTGAGCCGTAGGCGAAGGATCCCGGCAAACCTACGGAGCATATCGCTCCGTCAATTTCAGTGCAGATATTTTCCCGTGATGCTCTGAGGGTCGCCTGCGATCTCATCGGGGGCGCCTGCCGCCACGATGCGGCCGCCTTCTTCGCCGCCCCCGGGGCCCATATCGACGATATAGTCGGCGTTTTTGATGACGTCGAGGTCGTGCTCGATGACGATGACGGTCGCCCCGCTTTGGATGAGATGTTCAAAGACCTTCAGCAGGACTTCCACGTCGAGCGGGTGAAGGCCGATGGTCGGCTCGTCAAAGACAAATACCGAACCAGACTGCCCTCTTCCCATTTCGCTCGCGAGCTTGAGACGTTGCGCCTCGCCGCCGGAAAGAGAGGGCGTCTCCTCGCCGAGCGTCAGATATCCAAGCCCTAAATCGTGCAATATCTGCAATTTTTTTGCGACAGAGGGGAGATCGGAGCACACTTCGATGGCCTCGTCGACGCTCATATCCATGAGTTCGGGCAGAGAACACTGCCTGCCGCGGGCCGTGCGCTTTACGAGGCTTGCCGCTTTTGCGTATCTCGAGCCGCCGCACGCAGGGCAGGGGATCTCGACGTCGGGCAAAAATTGCACATCGAGACTGATGGTCCCCGTGCCGTCACAGGTCGGACAGCGGAGTTTCCCCGTATTGTAGGAAAAATCGCCGTCCTTATAGCCGCGCGCCTTGGCGTCGGGCGTCTTGGAATACACCTTGCGGAGTTCGTCGTGCACGTCCGCATAGGTCGCCACGGTGGACCGCACGTTGATCCCGATGGGGGCCGAGTCGATGAGCTTTACCTGCGTAATTCCCTCGGCGTCCACTTTTTTGACATGCTCCGGCAGTTTTTCGCCCTTGATCTTTGCGTCGAGCGCGGGGACGAGGCTTTCAAGGATCATCGTCGTCTTTCCCGAACCCGACACGCCCGTGACGACGGTGAGCCGTCCTTTCGGGAACTCTGCCTCGAGCGGCTGTACGGTATGGATCTGAGAGGTCGAAAGCTTTATCCTTCCGAGCGCGAACATCTCCGCAAGGGGGATGCGCGGACGGACTTCGATGCGTTTTTCGCCCGTGAGATAGCCGCCGATGCGGGAGCGGGGATCCTTCTCTACTTCCGCAAGCGTGCCCTTTGCGATGACCGTTCCGCCCTTTGCGCCCGCCTCGGGACCGAGTTCGATGAGATAGTCGGCATGTTTGAGAACATTGGTGTCGTGGTCGACGAGCACGACGGTGTTCCCGTCCGCAAGCAGGTCGTCCATGACCCCGTTCAGCCCCTCCAAATTGGAGGGATGCAGCCCGATCGAGGGCTCGTCAAGGACATACAGAACGCCCGTCGTGCGGTTCCTGACGGCGCGTGCGAGCTGCATCCTCTGCCGTTCTCCCGTGGAGAGCGTCGATGAGGCGCGGTCGAGCGTCAGATAGGAAAGTCCGAGGTCGGTGAGCCGCTTGGCGACACCGAGGAAGGAATCGCAGATGCTCTCGGCCATCGGCCGCATCTCTTTGGGGAGAGAGGCGGGCACGCCGTGTACCCATACGGTGAGGTCGGAGAGCGTCTTTGTGCAGACTTCGGCAAGCGAGATGCCGCGAAGAAGGGGCGCACGGGCCCTGTCCGAGAGCCGCGTTCCTCCGCAATCGGGGCAAATATCCGTGCGGAGAAATTTCTCCACGCGTTTCATGCCCTTTTCGTCCTTGACTTTGGAAAGGGCGTTCTCGACGGTGTATGTGGCATTGAAGTAGGTGAAATCCATGTCGCCCGCCGCGCCGCTCGTCTTGTTTTGGTAGATGATATTCTTCTTGACCGCGGGACCGTGAAAGACGATGTCCCGCTCCTTTTCGGTGAGCTCCCTGAAGGGGACGTCCGTCCGCACGCCCATGGCCCTTGCGATGTCCTTCATGAGCGACCACATCAGGGTCTGCCACGGCGCAACGGCCCCCTCGTCGATGGAGAGAGATTCGTCGGGAACGAGCGTCGATTCATCAACCGTGCGCACGACCCCCGTGCCGTCGCAGCGCTTGCACGCCCCTTGGCTGTTGAAGGCGAGCTCCTCGGCGCCCGGTGCGAAGAACTTTTCCCCGCAGGTCGGGCAGACGAGTTCAAGTCCCGCCGCAACATTGAGAGAAGGGGGAACATAGTGCCCGTTCGGACAGCGGTGCGAGGCGAGACGGGAGAACATGAGCCGCAAGCTGTTCAGAAGCTCCGTTCCCGTCCCGAACGTGCTGCGGATGCCGGGAACGGCGGGCCGCTGGCGGAGCGCCAACGCCGCGGGGACATGGAGAACGTCATCCACCTGCGCCTTTTCGGCCTGCGTCATGCGCCTGCGCGTATATGTCGAGAGCGATTCGAGATACCGACGCGAACCCTCCGCATACAAAATGCCGAGGGCGAGCGAGGACTTCCCCGACCCCGACACCCCCGCGATCCCCACGATCTTGTGGAGGGGGATATCGACGTCGATATTTTTTAAGTTGTGAACTTTTCCGCCGCGCACTTCGATGCGTTCGGGCGGGTTATTTTTAATATCCATATTGCACACCTGAACCCTTTCCTTGCCCAATTCTTGAGCCATAAGGACGGACCCTTGCCCACCACGTGCGCTCATCCTGAGCGTCAGCGAAGGATCTCATAACCCCACGCACTCCGTTCAAGGGGATCCTTCGCCTACGGCTCAGAATGACGCGCACCCACTTACTCCGTTCAATCTGTTTCTTCGCTCTCTGACGTTCCCTCGGATCGAACGGGTGTTTCCTTCTTCGCCCCGACAAGCTTGAGCGCGGGGATCAAGAGCCCGCCGAGCGAGTTCCCGATGAGCACGATCCAGATAAATCCGAAGGTCTGCCACGTCGCAAGCCCCGACGCCGCAAAGTAGAACATGTCCGCAATGGAGTGTTCATACCCGCTGAAGATGAAGGCGGGAATGCAAAAGAACACGCCGAGCGGGGTCTTGTGATTCTTGTAGAGATCCACGGCAAGAAAGACGAGTATGCCGCAGAAGAAGGCGCGGACGAGCGTCTGCCAGAGCTCCTGCTTTGCCAGTTTGTCGCTGCAGAGGGTGAGAGCGTTCTCCTTGATGGACGGAATGGCGGCCGCGATGAGATATCCGCACACGACCGTGCCGATGAGGTTCCCGAGGAGCCCCAAAAGCATGGCGGAAAGGTCCTCTTTGGAATGTTTTTCGAGCACATAGCCGATGCGGCCCGTGTAGAGCGCGTAGCCCTTCACGCAGATGCAGAAGAGGGCAGTGCAGAAGAAGAGCCCGCCCACATATTTGCCGATGGGGGGGAGTTCGGGATAGCATGCGAGGAATACCGCTCCGCCGATGGAGATGAGCATGCCCGCGAGAGCTCCGTCGATGATCTTTCTTACAATGTCGAGAATAAAGTTTTTCATTGGTTCTCCTTTTCGGTTACAGTATACCATGCGCCGCCTTTCTTGTCAAAGAAATCGCACCGATTTCCTCCGTGGGAACGCCCCCTTGCTGCCCCTTTAGGGGAAAGGGG
>CANREC010000071.1 GCA_947629535.1 uncultured Clostridia bacterium
GCCGAGGGGGCGCACGGTTCTTGCCCTCCCCCTGCGTCAGGGGGAGGGGTAGGGGAGGGGGTCCGCCCCAAAACGCAGTCGGACATCGCCGACTTCACCGACGACTATCCCCGTTTCACGCACGAAATGAAGGCGACGCACACCATTCTCGTGCCCGATATGCTCCCGTGGCACTTCGACCTGCTCGTCCATGTCATGCGGCAGGAAGGGTATACCGTCGAGGTCCTTCACAACGAGGGGCGGGAAGTCATCGACGAGGGCCTCAAGCATGTGCACAACGACACCTGTTTCCCCGCGCTCTGCGTCATCGGGCAGTACCTCAACGCCCTCAAGAGCGGCAAGTACGACCCTGAGCACACGGCGGTGCTCATCACCCAGTCGGGCGGCGGATGCCGTGCGAGCAACTATATCCCGCTCATCCGAAAGGCGTTAAAGGCCGAGTTTCCGCATGTCCCCGTGCTCTCTCTGAACTTTGCGGGGCTCGAAAAGGGGAACGGGCTCGAGCTCAATCTGGGTTTCCTGCTCCGTCTCGCCTTCTCCATCTTCTACGGCGACCTCATCATGAGCTGTTTCAACCAGACCAAGCCCTATGAGCGCAACGAGGGGGACAGCGCCGCGGCGAGAAGGACCTGCGCCGAGGAGATCAAGGGCGCCCTCGACAGAGGAAATTACCGAAAATTGAAGAGATATGTGCGATTTATCCTCGACACCTTCGCCGCCGTGCCCGTCACCGGCGAGAAGAAGATCAAGGTCGGCATCGTCGGGGAGATCTATGTGAAGTATTCCCCGCTCGGCAATTCCCACCTCGAGGATTTTCTGCTCAGCGAAGGGTGTGAGCCCGTCGTTCCCGCACTGATGGACTTCGTCCTCTATTGCATCATCAACAACGTCAACGACGCGAAGTTCTACGGGAAGAACAAAAGATCGGCGCGCGTCTTTGGGCTCGTCTATCGGTATGTCTATGGGAAACAGAAGAAGGTCATCGCGCTGACGAAGGCGCACGGAAGGTACGAGCCCCTGCACGACTTCGAGCACCTGCGGTCATGCGCTGACAAGGTCATCAACCAAGGCGTCAAGATGGGGGAAGGGTGGCTCATTCCCGCCGAGATGGCGGCGCTCGCCGAGACGGGGACGGAGAACATCGTCTGCGCCCAGCCCTTCGGCTGCCTTCCCAACCATATCGCGGGCAAGGGAGCCGCGCGGGTCGTCAAGGAGATGTATCCGCGCGCCAACATCGTCCCCGTCGACTATGATCCCTCGGCCACGAAAGTCAATCAAGAGAACCGCATCAAGCTCATGCTCGCCACCGCACGGGAACGGATGGGAACATAAAATTTCACACATATAGCGCAAAAACTCCGCTTTTTCAGCGGAGTTTTTGCGTTTTGCAGCGAAAGAGGAAGGTCAGTTCCAACTGATCTTCGGCTCTTTTTTGTTCCTTGCGCAGTCAGAGAGGTATAGGTTGATCAACGTTTGATAGGGAATGCCGAGTTTTTCCGCAAGAGCTTTGAAATAGACTATGGCATCTGTATCGAGATTGATTGTGATCTGCTGCTTTAGTTTTTTGACATACGGATTCTTTTTTGCATTTGAAAAATCATACTCTTCTTTCATTTTAGTGCTCCCCTAGATATATTTTTTCTTCATTCCTTGTGGCTTTGCGTGCGGATATGATACGGATCACCAGATCCGCCTCACGGTAACAGTGGCATACGATCAATAGATCGGCCCTGTTGCTCATGCCGAGAATGATGGATCGCTCCTCTTCTGCGGAATGTTCGGGATCACTGATCACAAGCGCATTTTCATCATAAAAGACAGAGGCCGCCTCTTCAAAAGAGACACCATGCTTGGCCTTATTTGTATGGTTCTTGTTTTCATCCCATTCAAAACGCAGCTCATCCATAATTATATTATAATTATAATTTCGGTATCTGTCAAGGGAAAACGCACGATCTCTACAAAATATTTTCCACGGCGGGGCGGTAGGTGTCTGGAAGGCAGGTGGAGAGGTGCAACAGGACCTCGAGCTTGGGAAGGGCGAGCGCGTAGTCGCCCTCTCCGATGAGACGGACGGCCTCTGACATGATGTCGTCGATCTTATTGACGTCGTTGTGGGGGATCCAGACGTGAAGGCGGCTCTTTCTTTGCTCCCAGAGGTCCTGCACGACCCGCGCGTCGCCGATCTTTGCCGTCTCTGCCTCGGTCTTGTCGTAGAGCGTCTGAAGTTCTTCTCCGAAGTCGGCGAATTCCTTCTGCACAAAGTACCATTCGAACACGGACAGGCCGAATAAAATGGCCGCCGCGATCCCGATCGCTGTAAGTGATTTGAACATATGTAGCATATTTCGAACGATTTCTTTTGCAACGCAAAAGAAATCGTTCGAAGGGTCAGCGTAGAGCTTTTCCTTACCCTATCACCCCACGGACTGTGTTTCCTTGAGGGACATTATGGTTCCCGTAGGGTACCGAATGGGGTGCGCTTAAGCGGGGAAACCCCGCCGTGCGCAGAGAATTGAAACAGACCCCCACCCCTACCCCGCCCCTTAAAAAGGGGCGGGCGAGGTTTCTGCCTTCCCCTTGTCCACCCCTTGAGGTGGAGCAATGCGTTCTGCGAAAAGTCATGTGGACTTTTCGCGCATTGCGACAGGAGTGAGCGCATTATCTCGCGCGAACGGTGACCGCCCGTCGTTCATCCTTCGGGCTACGCCCTCAGGATGAGCATCCCGCCGCAATTTTTAATTCTAAATTTTCAATTTTCTCACCATGTCTTGCCGTCTGGGTAGGAGACGCGGAAGGTCTCAAACTTTTCGCCCTTCTGCTGCAGGTACAGCTTTCCCTCGCCGTCGGCCGTGAGTACGAGCACGCGCCCTATTTTTTTCACACCGTGAGCTTTCAGAATGCCGTCGAAAAATTCCTTCCCGAGCCCCGTCAATTGCAAATTTTTTGCATCATATGCGCCGTTATCGATGATGACGAGGGGGAGAGAATTCTGCTGCTGCTCATAGTTCGCCTTGGGCAGCGCCGAGAAGGTCCCGTTGGATTCATAGAGCGCATAATCGACGCAATCGAGGGAGAAAAACCCCGCCGTTCGGAGAGATTCGATGAGGTCGCTCACGTCGAGATTGTTGCGCTTGAGCTGATAGTCGTCGATGCCGTTCTTGTTGATGACGAGGCTCGGCTTTCCGCTGATGAGCGACTTCAGCGGCTTGATCTTGAGGTCGAGAAGGGTCATGATCTCGTGGAGCACATAGATGGTCAGAACGGAGATGATGCCGTAGAGCAGGGGAATGGACGTGTCGGCCATGGGGATGCAGGCGAGCTCGGCGATGAGGAGCGTAATGACGAGTTCGAAGGGTTGCATTTCCCCGATCTGCCGCTTTCCCATGAGCCGCATGATGACAAGAAGGGTCACGAAGATGATGGCCGTACGGATGATGACGAGTGTCATGATGATAGTTTTTCGCAAATGGAAAAATGTATGTAAAAAAGTTGCTTTTTGCGCGGATGTGTGCTATGATTTTGGGCGAAAAAAGGCGGGCCGTGTCATCCAGTTCCGCGTCATCCTGAGCCGCGTCATCCTGAGCCGCGTCATCCTGAGCCGCGCCCGCGTCATCCTGAGCCGCGTCATCCTGAGCCGCGTCATCCTGAGCCGCGCGTAAGCGCGTGTCGAAGGATCCCGAAGAACGAAGTCAGACATCGACCGTCGGGATCCTCGCTGCGCTCCCTCTGAATGACGCGTGGGTACTTGTGCTCATTCTGAGCGTCAGCGAAGGATCCCCTCAAACGCGCGAAGTTCCGTAGGTTTAATGGGAGCCTTCGGGTCTCAGCCTCAGGATGAACGGGAGAAAAAGGAGGAGAGAATGCAAACAACCGAAAAGAAAGCGGGCGCGTGGAAGCGCTTCCTCTATTCCGATCTCATGCTCGGTCTCTCCGACGCACGGCAGATCGCCTACATCGCCGTTTTGACGGCCCTCTGCATCGCCGTCAATTTCTTCGAGATCAAATTCGGCGACGTGCAGTTCTCCTTCACCGTCTTTGCGAGTATTCTGACGGGCATGATCCTCGGCCCCGTGTATGGGTTCGTCGCCGTCTTTTTGGGGGACGCCATCGGATTTCTCGCCAATTCGGGGGGATTCCTCTACATGCCGTGGGTGGGGCTCTCCGTCGCCATGATGGCCTTTCTCGCGGGCGCCATGATGAAACTTCCTCTCCGTTTTAAGGGGAGCGTCTATGTGAAACTTGCCATCATCTGCGTGAGCACCCTTCTCCTCTGTTCGGTGGGGATCAACACGACGGGAATGTACTTCTACTACACGGGCGTCGGCTTTTCGCAGAAGGCGCTCGGGTATCTCAGCGAGTACTTCGGCGGCGTCAACCTCTATTGGACGTACGCGCTCGTCCGTCTCATCTTTATGGGACAGCTCCTGAACAGCGCCCTGAACTTCGCCCTGCTCTTTGCCGCCGTGCCCCTTCTGAAGGCCGCGAAACCGCTCAAACTTCGCCTCGAGTAATTTTTCAAAGTCAACCGCTTGCGGTTGACTTTTCCGTATAAAATGGTATAATACAAATAATACCCCACAAGGAGGGCGTTCTATGCTGGATTTGCTTGCGGCCGAAATGCCGCTGTTCGGCGCAAACGAGAGGGGGATCATCCTCTTCCGTTTCGAGATCTACTACTACGCGCTCGGCATCGTTTGCGGCATATTGCTTGCGACCTTTCTCTCCGCGCTCCTCATGAAGCGGCGGAACATGTCGACGGACTTCATCTTCACGCTCTTCATCGTCTGTATCCCGACGGCCCTCATCTGCGCGAGGCTGTACTATTGTATCACGGACGGATTGAACATCACGCAGTGGTTCTCGTGGGAGAGCATCCGCAGCGGCGGGCTCTCCGTCATCGGCGGCGTGCTCGGCGGCGTCGGGGCGGGCGTCGTCGTCTGCCTCGTCAAAAAGGTCAACTTCTTCCGCGCGGCCGACTGCGTCGTCGTCACCATCCTCGTCGCACAGGCCATGGGGCGGTGGGGGAATTTCTTCAACAAGGAAGTGTACGGCGGGGAAGTCGCGAGCGACGCGATGAAGTGGTTCCCCTTCGCCGTTCCCGTCAGCCCCTTGAAGAACGTCTATGGCATCGGCTCCTTTTCGGACCCCAACGCCACATGGCACTACGCATTCTTTTTTTATGAATTTCTGCTCAACCTCTTGGGATTCGCTCTGCTCTTCACGGCGGCATGGTTCTGGACGAAAAAGCCCAACGGCGTCCTCATGTGCGGCTACTTCGTGTGGTACGGCATCACCCGCTCTGTCATGGAGCCTCTGAGGGACCCCGTCTACATCCTGAACGGCGGCGGCGTGCCGTGGAGCCTCGTGACGTCCATTCTCATGATCGCGGGCGGCCTTGCGGGCATCGGCGTCCTGCTGTATCTCAATTACAGAAAAGAGGGCTCGCTCATTGGCAGCAAGAGGGGCGACCCGTGCGGCATCACGGAGTACATGACGCCCTATAAGGACGATGTGCCCTACTATTCCAAGATCAATTTGATGGGGAAGAACTATCCGCCGAAACCCGAAAAGGGGGAAACGTTGACCACCCCCCTATCCCCCTCCTCGGGAGGGGGCGACGATTCTTGCCATCCCCATGTCCCCACGCGTCATCCTGACCCTGAGCTCGCCGAAGGGGAAGGATCCCCTCAAACGAAGTCCGACAACGACCGTCGGGATCCTTCGGTCGCTGCGCTCCCTCAGGATGACGCGGGAAACGGCCGAGGGGGCGACGCCTCTTGCCCTCCCCCTGCGTCAGGGGCGGAGAGCGGTACGTCCGATCCTTGCCCTCCCCCTGCGTCAGGGGGAGGGGTAGGGGAGGGGGTCCGCCCCCAAACAAAGTCAAAGGAGAAAAAACAATGAGAAATCTCACCCTTCTTACCGACCTCTATCAGCTCACGATGGGGCAGGGGTACTTCAAGGAAAACAAGCACGAGGAGACGGCCGTATTCGACATATTCTTCCGCCCCAACCGCCTCATCACCTATTCCGTGGCGGCGGGCATGGAGCAGGCCGCGCAGTATCTCGAAAATCTTCATTTCGACGAGGAAGATCTAAACTATCTCCGCTCGCTCGGGCTCTTCGGCGAGGACTTTCTTTCCTATCTCAAGGGGCTCCGCTTTACGGGCGACGTCTATGCCGTGCACGAGGGGGAGATCGTCTTTCCCTATGAGCCCATCCTGACCGTCAAGGCGCCCATGATACAGGCACAGCTTGTCGAGACGGCCCTGCTCACCATCATCAACCACCAGACGCTCATCGCGTCCAAGGCCTCCAAGATCTGCGCCGCGGCACAGGGCGACGTCGTCATGGAGTTCGGTCTCCGCCGTGCGCAGGGGGCCGACGCGGGCGTATACGGCGCAAGGGCGGCCGTCATCGGCGGCTGCAATTCGACGTCGAACGTCCTCGCGGGCAAGCTCTTCGGCGTTCCCGTCGCGGGCACCATGGCGCACAGCTGGGTCATGAATTTCCCCACCGAGCTCGACGCCTTCCGCGCCTATGCCGAGACCTTCCCCGACGCCTGCCTGCTCCTCGTCGACACCTACGATACGTTGAGGAGCGGCGTCCCGCACGCCATCGAAGTGTTTAAGGAGCTCCGCGCGAGCGGCCGCGAGCCCAAGGGCATCCGTCTCGACTCGGGCGACCTTGCCTATCTTTCCAAAGAGGCGAGGAAGATGCTCGACAGGGCGGGGTTCGAAAAGGCCATCATCTGCGCCTCGGGCGATTTAGACGAAAATTCCATCCGTTCCCTCAAGGAGCAGGGCGCCAGGATCGATAGCTGGGGCGTCGGCACAAAGCTCATCACGAGCGCCGACCTTCCCGCGCTCGGCGGCGTCTACAAGCTTGCCGCCGTCTATGACGAAGAGGGCAACGAGATCCCAAAGATCAAGCTCTCGGACACGACGGAGAAGATCACCAACCCTTCCTTCAAGGAAGTCTGGCGCATCTACGACCGCGCGACGGACAAGGCCGTCGCCGACTACATCACGCGGTTCGACGAGGTCATCGACGAGAAGGAGCCCCTGCTCCTTTTCCATCCCGTCGACACATGGAAACGCATGACGGTGAAGAATTTCCGCGCGCGCAGGCTCCGCTCCCTCCTCATCGAAAAGGGCAGTCGCACCTTCGCCGCACAGCCGCTCACGGCGCTGCAGAAGTACTGCGCCGAGGAAAAGGGCAGATTCTGGGAAGAGTATACCCGTCAGGACATGCCGCATATCTATAAGGTGGACTTGTCCCCCGCGCTCTACGAACTCAAGCGCGGGATGGTGGAAAAGTATGGAAAGGGAGAATAAGAGGGTGCTGTTCAAACTTTACACCGAAAAAGACGTCAGAAAGCTCGTCATGCGCCTTCGGGAAGAGTACGACGAGGCCGCCCGTGTCCAGCTCGAGGCGGCGGAGACGCTCAAAGAGGAAAACCGTACCCTTCGCGCCCGCGTGCTCGAGCTCGAAGAGGAGCGTTCGGGCGCCCTTGCGGCCTTTCAAGCCGCCGAAAGGGAGCGTGAAGAGATCAGGCAGGAGGGCGAAAAGACGCTTGAGAACGATCGGCGCGAGCTCGTCCTTCTCAAGGAGAAGTGCCGCCTCATGCTCCAGACGCTCGAGCGGAGATACCCCGACGAAGAGGACACCCGCATGCTGAGCGCCTTTTTGGACAGCCTCGGCGCCCCGCCGCCCGACGAGGATACGGGGTTCGATCTCGAGGAAGTGACCTCGCCCAAGGGCCCGCTCGACCTCAAAAAACTCTGCCTTGATTTAGGGCTCACGGAGGACGACGATGAAGGATAGACCCACCTCCGTACATGTGAC
>CANREC010000072.1 GCA_947629535.1 uncultured Clostridia bacterium
GGGAGAGGAGACGCTGTATGATAAGGGTGGCGATCATCGAGGATGAAAAGAAGCATTCGGAACGGTTGAACGTTTGCTTGCAACATTTCGGGAAGGAGAGAGATCAAGAATTCTCCGTCGATATTTTCGAGGACGGACTGAACTTCGTAAGCGATTATCATTTCAATTACGATATCGTATTCTTCGACATCGAACTTCCGCACATGAACGGGATGGAATGCGCCTTTCGGCTCCGTCGGCTCGACGGCAATGTCGTGATCGTCTTTGTGACGAGTATGGTGCAGTACGCCGTGAAGGGATATGAAGTGGGGGCGATGGGGTTTGTCGTAAAGCCCATCGAGTATTTTTCCTTTTCGCTCCTCATGGATAAAGTCGTCGAGAAGATCGAAAAAGACGTCGCACAGGATATCTTTATCAACAACGGGGATCAGGGCATCCGCATCTCCTCGCGTGACGTCTATTATGTAGAAGTCATTGACCACTACCTCGTCTATCACACGGCGGAAGGGGATTTTCGCGTCACGGGAAAGATGGCAAATGTCGAACTGCAGCTCGGAGACGCAAACTTCTTCCGTTGCAGCAAATGCTATCTTGTGAATCTCAGGCACGTCAAAGAGGTCAACGAGAGCGAGATCACGGTCGGGAAGGATAAGCTCTTCATCAGCCGCCGACGGAAGAAGGATTTCCTCATCGCGCTCAACGGATTTTTCGGACGGGGAGGCGCGATATGAACCTTCTCGCCCTCTCCATGACCGATTTCTTGGCCGGGAACATCTTCGGATACCTGCTGCATGCGCTCGAAGTCGCGCTGGCATTGACGCTCTTCTGTTTTTATCTGAAGCGGCGCAAGTATTTCGCTTTGCGCTATGTCGCCGCGCTTGTACTGTTTTCGGGCTCTTCGCTCGGGCTGGGACTTTTGTTTGAAAAGTTCTTTCCCTACTTCCGCTATCTCATTGTACTTCCCTTGTCGCTCGCCATTGTGCCGTTCTGCTGCAAAGACAGCTTCTGGAACGAACTCTTCTGTTGCGTCGCGGCGGTGGCGTCCCAAAATCTTGCGTTTTCTTTGAGCGGGATCGTCGTGGGCCTGTTCGGGCATGACCCCGTCGAGGCCGATCTTCTCTTCTCGTCCATTCAAACAATTCTCTATCTGCTCGTGCAGATCGCCGTCTTTTGGATCTGCGCACGGCGGCTCAAAAATATGGAAAGCGACTTCGGGAAGGAGCGTCTGCCGATCGTCCTCGTCTCTCTTCTCATTGCCCTGATGATCTATATTTTCCAGTACGACAGGCAGTCTCTCGACAGCGTGGACTTCTTTTGGTGGCGTGCGGCGTTCATCAGCATCGATATCCTCTCTCTGTTCATGCTGTTCAGCATGTACGACAGAAACAAACTGCGCAAAGAAAACGCCGTTCTCGACCAACTCCGCATCAGCGAAGAGCGGCAGTACGAATTCGACAAACGCACGATCGAAATGGTGAACATCAAATGCCATGACCTGAAACACCAGCTCATCGCGCTCCGCGGCGCGGTGGGGGAAGAGCAGGCCGAAGTCCTCAAAGGCGTCGAGCAAGCCGTCATGATCTACGATTCCATCGCCAAGACGGGCTGCAAGCCGCTCGACGTCATCCTCGCCAATAAATATCTTGTCTGCGAGCAGTACGGCATCCGTCTCACATACATGATCGACGGCGAAAGGCTCGCGTTCATGTCCGCTGTGGATATCTACTCCCTGTTCGGGAACGCGCTCGATAACGCCATCCGCGCCGTGAAGGACGCAACAGACGAGGCCAAAAAGGTCATCAATATCACGGTCTTCGCGCGGGGAAAGCTGCTCTACATCCACGAGGAGAACTACACGGAAGCCGTGCCCGCGTTCAAAGAGGGACTTCCCGTGACGACGCAGGAAGATGCCGACAAACACGGCTTCGGCATGATGAGCATGCGGCGGATCGCCGAGAGCTACGGCGGCGTCATGTCTGTCTTCTGCAAGGGAAATATGTTCAATCTTGACCTGACGATCCCGATCAAGTGAAAAAATGACCGTTCGCGATACGTGAGCGGTATTTTTTTACCGTTCACGTAGAAAAATCGACCGTTTGCGAAGAAATGAAAAAAACAATATTATTTTGATGTATACTCACGGCACAGTTGCAAAAAAATCACAGCAGCTGAAATAAAAAATCATCGGAGGAAAGATGAATGAAGAAATCTATCAAAACACTAATTTTAGCTTGCACCGCCACGGTCATGGCGGCGGCCACTTTGGCTTTTTCTGCGTGCGGTGGTGGCGGCGCGGAAATCACTGGCGTGTACACCTACAACGAAGTAATACACGTGAATATGAACTATAACGATACCGTTTATCCCCTTTCAAGAAATTATGCCGATACACTGGTAATTAAATCAGACAACACTTTCGAATCTGTAAGCGTATACCAGTTATATGTTACCGCCACAAACGGTGAGATCTGGAAGTATAATACTGGCAAATCTTTCGGTATTAGTGGTACTTATGAGATTGTGGAGGAAAGAGCTGAGTTAGATGAGATGGATATAAAGATCACCGATGTTACCTCGTTCTGGACAAGCGTTGATGATTATAAAGTCTATGAAAAGGGCTCTTTCCCTACAGATGGGGATGCCGGAGCGGCCGCTGAGATAGTACAGAGTCTGATAGGCAAAGAGTTTACGCTTGATTCTGAGAATAAAATTTCAGAGTCGCTTGGCATAGCTTAAGATGACCTCGAATCTTAACAGATAGAGTCCTGCTGATTATTGAAATATAAAATTTTAATGTTAGTTGCACTCTGAATGGATAAAGACAGGTATTATAATGAAAAAAAGATTAATAGACAATATTTTGCGTGGCGTTACGGCAATTTTGGCGTTTTTGTTTATTTTAGTATTGTTTATAACTGATGTGGCAAATGCTAATGCGGGCGCAATTAATAACTTCCTTGGTATCTCTCCGCCTTCACAATCTGGTGGAGACGGCGAAACGCGTTTTGAAAGCAGCTACGGCGAACTTTCAGACGCAAACCTTGCAAAACTTATTGCAGACGAGATGGACTACGCCGCAGAACAACTCGAAGAGGGCTCTGTGCTTTTAATGAATAATGGTGCGTTGCCCCTTGCTGAAAATGAGCGCAACATAACGCTCTTCGGCAGAGCGAGCGCGGACATACGCTACCGCAACTCCAACGGCGGTGGAGGTGCAGATCCTGCTCGCGAAATAAATATGAAAAAAGCATTTAACGATGCAGGCTTCACCATAAATGATACTCTTTTTAATGCCTATGTTAACAGTTCTACAGATCGTGTTAAAGCGAATGATGAGACGGCTTCAATAGGCGAGGAGAAGAAGGAGTTTTATACTGCAGATCTCAAAAAAACTTTTGCTGATCATAATGATGCAGCTGTAGTCACTCTTTCGCGTTATGGCGGCGAGGGCACGGATATGTCGCCTAAAGACAATGAGGGAGTAAGTCAGCTCGCTCTGCACCCCACTGAGCGCGACCTGCTGACAATGATAAGGGACAGCGGCGATTTCGATAAGATAATCGTGCTCATAAACAGCGTATATCCCCTCGAGCTGGACGAGCTTACCGACTACGGCGTAGACGCCTGCCTGTGGATAGCCAACCCCGGCTACTACGGCCTGCCCGGCGTGGTCAACGTGCTCACGGGTGCAGCAAACCCATCCGGCCGACTGGTGGATACATACGCCGCCAATTCTAAATCTTCTCCGGCTATAATGAATTTTGGCGGGAAAGAATATGACAATGCACAGGCTGTAGGTCTTACGGCTACTTCGAATAGATTTGTGGTATATGCTGAGGGCATATATGTGGGATATAAGTACTACGAAACTCGCTATGCCGACGCCGTGATGGGCACTGGCAACGCGAGCGGCAGTGCGGGCGTATACGCGTCCGAGGGCAACAGCTGGAACTATGCGGACGAGGTGGTATTCCCCTTCGGCTACGGCCTTTCGTACACCACTTTCGAGCAGACGCTCGACAGCGTGACGTATGACGAGGAGACCGATACCTTCACCGCCACGGTGACCACCACCAACACGGGCGAAGTTGCGGGCAAAGTGCCCGTAGAGCTGTACGTTCAGCTCCCCTACACGGCGGGCGGCGTTGAAAAGTCGGCCATTCAGCTGATAGCCTACGACAAGACCGACATTCTGCAGCCCGACGCCAGCGAGGTGAGCACCATAACTTTCGACCGCTACCTGATGGCCAGCTACGATATAAACGCGCACGAGGGAAAGGGCGGCTACATACTCGACGCGGGCACCTACTACTTTGCAGTGGGCGACGACGCGCACGACGCGCTCAACAACGTGCTTGCCGCGCGTGAATTCACCGGACTTTACGACCCGTTCGGCGAGGCTGTCGCAGGCGATACGAACTGCGTAAAGACTTACGAGCTTGCCGAGCTTGACGATACGTCCTATCTCCAGTCGCAGTACACCGACGCCGAGGTGCATAACTTGTTTAATTATGCTGACGTGAATACGTATTATGACCAGCCGGCAGTTCAATACCTTTCGCGCAGTGACTGGCAAAATACTTTCCCGGAAACTATCAGTCTCATCGCAAACGATAAAATACTTTCAGCTCTGAAGACTGACAATTACGATATTAAATCGGGTACAAAATCGTTGGATGAAGTCAGTTACGGACAACCCAAAACACTTACGCTTTCTGATATGTGGAATGTACCCTACGACGATTCCAAATGGATGAAGTTAGTTCAGCAACTTACAATAGAAGATTTAGGTGTATTGGCGGGAGAATATTATGGACAACCTGGCATTGATTCGGTAGGTATGCCTCTCATTAACAGTTCTGAAGGTTCTGAAGGTGTTTCTAAAAATTATATGTACGGGGAAAAAGGAATTGCAACAGGCTACGCATCCAACACGTTAGTCGCTGCAACTTGGAATCATGACTTGCAACGCAGACATGGCGATTTCTATGCAGAGGATGCGTTATTTGCGGGTGTGCATACTATGCATGGTCCAGGGGCAAACACTCACCGCACGCCATATAGCGGAAGAAGTGCGGAATATTTCTCTGAAGATTCTGTGATCTCTTATTATTGCGGTAAAGAGATAGTTGAGGCAATGGGTGCAAAAGGACTTGCCAATAACTTTAAGCACTTTTTCTTAAACGATCAGGAAAACGGCAGGCAGGGCATTTCCACTTTTTCTAACGAACAGGCCATACGCGAGATATATCTTCGTGCGTTTGAAGGCGGCGTTACATCCGATGGAAGCATAGGCATGATGACATCCTATAATCGTATAGGTTGTACATATATCGCTATGGATCCGATAGTACAGTATGATCTGCTTCGTACCGAATGGGGGTATAACGGATATACGATGACCGACTATATGTCTATAGCCGATGATTACTCTGTTACTCTCGATTGCATAATGAACGGTACAAATATATTTGGCGGATCGGACCGTGCTGACGAAATAGAAAAACTCGTATTAAGGAATAAAAGTACTTGCGGCGAACTTGTTGAAAAGTTGCAGGAGAGCGCACATAGAACCTTGTGGACGTACGCTCATACATCAAGGATGAATGGTATTACCAGTGATGTTGATACTTCTGGTTTTGTAGCTTGGTGGCAGACCGCACTGCTTGCGATAGAAGTGGTAACGGGCGTGCTTGCCGTGGCGTCCTGCGGGGCATATGTGTTCTTCCATTATTTTAAAAAGGATAAAAATAGTGCGGAGGTGAGTGAGTAATGGGTGCACTGCTGTTAAATAAAGTTAAAAGTGCCGGCATAAGCGTATGGCTGGGTATAGCGGCGGCTATACTTGTGATTATTGCTGTTGCAATGGCTGCAACCGGAAATGCGCTTACAAGCAACACCTCCCTCGGCGCGGACGCCGTGGCGGTCGGCGTTGTGGGCATAGTGTTTTCTTTGGCTGCATTTTGGTTCCGCTTTAATTTTTGGCAACTTATACCTGCTATCCTCTATACTGTTACGCTCGGCCTTACTATTAAAAGCGGCATAAACGTGCTGATGGACAGATTTAACGATGTAGTATATTCAGGCGGCAATTTTGATATGGTCGTTACATATCTTGCGTTGCTCGGTGCCGCCTGCATCTTATGTATTGCGGCTTGCTTTATAAATCCTACACGAGCAGAAAATTAATTCTCTGCATAACGAATGATTCGGACGTCTGAAATTTTTGCGGATCGAAAACCCGGGTTTTGGATACAAAATGCAGCTGCGGCCGTTGCAATCGTTGGCAGTATCTATTATGTGATCCAAAGTAATATAGATCAGTGTTTTAATCCTCTCTTCTTTATCTTAATGTTGATCGGGGTCGTATGTGTTGTTATGCAGTTTTTGATTCGATTCGATTTCCTGACAGTGCTTGCAGGGATTTCCTGGGGTGTTTCGTTGGGCGTCATGGTCAACAACATGCTACCATCGATGTCCGACGTATGGAATGGAGTAAACTTTATCGGAGGAAACTTGACCGCATATATTGTGTATACCGTATTTGCTTTCATTTGTGCGGTTCTCGGGATCATAGCATGTTTTTGGGGAACGGAAAAAAAGCACTAAATTTTACTTATGAACTGTGAACACGATCCCCATCCCACAAGATGGGGATCAAGCATAAGTGGACCAAAATCATGAAGAAGACATCAATAAATCGAAATTGGGAATATTCTCATCTCGGGGAAAACGATTGGAAGGAAATCACCCTTCCGCATGACGCCATGCTCTCCGAGCCGCGCGGCGGTCACGTTCCCGGCGGCAAGAACACGGGCTATTTCGAGGGGCGGGATTATTCCTACAAAAGAGACCTTGTCCTCGAAAAGCGCGCGGGCAGCCGCTATATCCTCGAGTTTGAAGGCGTCTATCGCAACGCGAAGGTGTTTTTGAACGGCGAGGAAGTGGCGTTCCGCCCCTACGGTTACACGAATTTTTACGTCGACATCACCGAGAAAGCGAGAAACGGGGCAAATCTTTTGGAAGTGCGCGCCTTCAACTCCGACCTTCCCAACAGCCGTTGGTACTCGGGCGCGGGCATCTACCGTCCCGTGTGGCTGTATGAACTTCCCGAAAAACATATTTTGATCAATGGCGTTAAAATAAGAACGGCGGATTTTTCCCGCGGCGAGATCGAGGTCTCAGTCGAGACTTCCGACGGCGGGGACGCTGCCGTCGAGATCCTTGACGGGGAGAGGGTCGTCGCAAGCGGAAACGGGAAAAATATCGCACTTATTGTTGAAAATGCGAAGCTATGGTCCCCCGAAACGCCCTTCCTTTACACCTGCCGCGTCCGCTATTTTGAGGACGAACAAGAAGTTTCTTTCGGCATTCGCTCGATCGAATGCGACGCGGAGAAGGGCTTTTGCATCAACGGCAAGCGGGTGATCCTTTGCGGCGCGTGCGTTCATCACGACAACGGCATCTTGGGCGCGTGCGCCTATCCCGAAGCGGAAGAGCGCAAAGTTTCGCTTCTGAAAGAGGCGGGCTACAACGCCATCCGTTCGGCGCACAATCCCTGTTCCAAGGCGCTGCTCGACGCTTGCGACCGCCTCGGCATGCTCGTTCTCGACGAATATGCCGACATGTGGTACATCCATAAGAACAAATACGACTATGCGTCCCATCTTCCCGACCGGTGGGAACAGGATCTCACCGATCTGGTGGAGAAGGACTTCAACCATCCGTCCGTCATCATGTACTCGACGGGCAACGAGGTGGGGGAGAC
>CANREC010000073.1 GCA_947629535.1 uncultured Clostridia bacterium
CGGCGTGCTGCTGGTCACCGCCGACCACGGCAACGCCGTGGCGGCCTACAATGTCGCCCTGCAGATCTACGGCGAGGAAGGCTCCGAGGTGCCCCTCGACTTTACCTTTTCGGACGAAGAGGTCCTTTCCCTGTGCGGGCTCGAGGTCCGCGTCATTGCGACGCCCGGGCACACGATGGGGAGCTGCTGCCTGCTCATCCGCGACGGGGAGGAGCGTGCGCTCTTCTCGGGAGACACCCTCTTCCGCGGCGATGTGGGCAACACGGAACGTTCCATCGAACGCATGCGGGCGCTCGAGGCGTCACTGGAAAAACTCTCCAAATTGGAAAACTGCACGGTCTACCCCGGCCACGGACCGACTACCACGATCGATGAGGAGAAGAAAAATGGTATCTTGCCGATGTGAGTGGCTTGTCCCCGAACTCATGGACGTCGTCCGTCTCTTCGAGGGCGCCGAGGCGCTCGAAATCGAGCAGCAGACCGCCCTCACGGGCGCCGTGTTTGAGAATCGTATCCTCTTTGACGGAAGGGAATTTTCCTTCACCGATGAAGAGGAATTTTCTTCTGCGCTCGAAAAAAAGAGCCTTATCAAGCGGTTTGCGAAACTTTCGCTCTACAGAGCGCTCTCGGAATATTATCGGAAGGAGCTCCCGTGGGGGTCGCTCACGGGGATCCGTCCCACCCGCCTCGCCTATCAACAGCTCGAAAAGACGGGGGAGTTTGAGACGCTCTTTCAAAGGCTCGGCGTCTCGGAGGAGAACACCGCCCTCGTCGGACGGGTCCTTCGGGGGCAAAAGGGCGTCTATGAAAAAAGGGAAGGCAACGTCGATCTCTTCGTCTCCCTTCCCTTCTGTCCCACGAAATGTGTGTACTGCTCCTTCATCACCGCCCCGATCGAGCGGACGCGGCAATATATGCCCGCCTATCTTGCGGCCCTGAAGAGGGAACTTGCCGCCGCGGCGCCCTGCATCGGAAGGCTCCGCTCCGTCTACATCGGCGGGGGAACGCCCTTTGTCCTTGCGCCCGAAGAGCTCCGAGAAGTGCTCGAAATGGTCGGCCCCCTTCGGACGAACGGCTGTGAATTTACCGTGGAAGCGGGGCGGCCCGACACTTTCACCCAAGAAAAATTGCAGATATGTAAGGATCTCGGCGTGACGCGCATCTGTATCAATGCACAGAGCTTTTCTGACCGCACGCTCAGGGCCATCGGCAGAAAGCACACGGCCGAGGACGTCATGCGGGCCTTTGAGATGGCCGCACCCTACGGGTTCGACGTCAACTGCGACCTCATCGCGGGCCTCACGGGGGAGAGCTTGGAAGAATTTCAAGCGAGCATAGACAGCGCCGTCGGGCTTTCTCCCGAGAACATCACCGTCCACACCCTCTGCCTCAAAAAGGGCGCAAAATTAAAAGAGGAGACCTCGGTGCTGCCCGACGGTCTGCTCTCCGACATGATCGCCTATTCGCGTGAAACATTGACGGCGGCGGGGTATGAGCCCTACTATCTGTACCGCCAGAAGTACATGGCGGGTGCGCACGAGAACGTCGGGTGGAGCAAGGCGGGCAAGGCGTGCGTCTACAATGTGGACGTGATGGAGGAGATCTCTGACGATCTCGCCGTCGGCGCCAACGCGATCACCAAGAAACTCTTTCCCGCGGAGGGCCGTATCGAACGCTGCGGCTCGCCCAAAGACATCCCGACCTACCTCGAAAAGACGGAGAAACTCATTGAGGAAAAGAACAAACTTTGGTCCCGCTCATCCTGAGGGCGTAGCCCGAAGGATCCCATAGACCATATTTTCATTGACACAAACAAAACGGTATGATATAATATCCGCAAGCAACAAGGGTTCCTGCCAGGCGGTTAGCTCCTTTTAGGGGGGGATATAAACTATTCCAACAAAAGGAGGGCGTCTTTATGCACGAGTTGAAAGACCTTCTCACGCAACTCATCGAGCTCATCCGCGAGCTCACCGAGTTTCTTGATGAAATCGAGTATATCGCGATCAAACGCATAAAAAAATAACCGCCCATTGCGACCAAGCTCTGACGGTTATTTCGAATGAGATCACTTGGAGCTGACCGCTAAACAGGGTCAACCCTTGTTGTGGCTTTATTGTATCCCATTTTTCCGCATTTGTCAAGTATTTGTGGGAATTTTTTCAGTCTGGCGCCGCGGTGCGGACGATAGCTGGGTCGCCCAATACAGTCTTAAAATTCGAATAGATCACAAATCCCGCCTTGGCATGGGGCGGTTTTTTAACGTGTTTCACGGCGCAGAAGTCGACGGGGATCTTCTCGCCGTGCGCGTCGGAGTAGAGCGCACACACGCCCGCCGCGAGCGCAAGGACGTCCTCGGGGACCTCTTTCCCGCCCGCCTTGATGACGACGTGGCAGGAATGGTATCTCTGCGCGTGGAGCCATATGTCGTCGGGCGCACTTTGGCGGAGCAAGGCGTCGTTTTGCAGATTGTTCCGCCCCGCATAGACGCGTATGCCCTTCCGTTCATATGTGCGGAAGGGGATCTCTGGCGCCGCGCTCTTCTTTTTCTCCTTGGGACGTTCCAAAAGTCCCGAGGCGAGCATCTCCTCGCGGACGCTCTTGAGGTCGGTCTCCTCGAGGGCGCTCTCCGTGAAGGCGATGAGGCTTTCAAGATACAGGATCTCGTCCCGCAGTTCCCGTTCGCGGGGGAGAAGGATCTCGACCGTGCGCTTCTGCTTGCGATATTTTTTATAGTACGCCTGCGCGTTTTCGGCGGGGGAGAGACGGGCGTCGAGCTCGATCTTTTCGGCCTTCCCCGTGTACCAGTTGTCGAGCTCGCAGCTCTTCATGCCCCGCGAAAGGGCATAGAGATTGGCCGTCAGCAGCTCGCCCCGCATCCTGTTCTGTTCCGCGTCCCTGCACGAGAGCTGTTTTTCGAGATTTTGCTGCAGCTGTTTCTGCTGTTTCTTTTCCGCCGACCGCAGCGCGGAGAGAAGGGAACGCTTGAGGGCGTCGAATTCCTTCGCCGCGCGTTTCTTTCCGTAAAACGCCGACTGCGCCTCGGAGAGCGTCGGATAGGGCGTCCCCGTCCTGCCGCGGGCGACGAAGTCGACGGGCACACCGTCCCGCTCGATGACGCGGGGGGAAATTTCGTCCGAGAAGATAAAATCGTGCACATATTGTGCGAAATCGCCGCCCGTGTACCCCTCGGCGATCGCCTGCGCCGTCACGGGCGCGAGGCCCCGAACGTGCGCAAAGAGGAATTCGGCCGCGTCGCCCGTGCATCCTTGGAGCAGATGTTTGAGGGCGGCGGGGTCGGACGGGTCGACCTTGTCCTGCGCGGCGGGGGGCGTGTATTTCACGCCCGCGAAGATCATGCGGCGGACGTTTCCGTCGAGGGACGTCGTCTTGAGGGCCCCGAGGATGACGCCGTTTTCGGTCAGGATGAGATTGGAGTATTTCCCCATGATCTCGGCGATGAGAAGGCGTTCGGCCGTCTGAAATTCACTGTGGCAGAGGAGACGGAACCGCAGGATCCGCTCGAACCCGGGCGTATCCACGCCCAAGATGTCCGCGCCCTGAATGTATTTTCTGAGGAGCATGCAAAAGGCGGGGGCGGTCAGGGGATTGGGCCTGTCGTCCTCGCAAAAATAGGCCCCGCAGGCCGAGGCATTTGCGTTCAGAATAAGTTTCACCGAGCGCTTTCCCGTGTATATAAGAAGAGAGAGTTCCTCTTTGGCGGGCTGGACGATGCGGTTGATCTTGCCCCCCGAGAGGGCGAGATCCAATTCCTTGGCGACGAGGCGAAGGGTAAAGGCGTCTTGCGGCATGGATGTCTCCTGTATCTTGCCCTCATTATACTCCAAAAAAGCAAAAATGTAAATAAAAACGCTTTCCTTTTGACGGCGGTTATGTTAAAATGGAAGGCGACAAATCATCCGACATCAGGACAGGAGCAAAATATCATGAATTACAAAGTTACCCCCGCAGAAAAGAGCACAGTCAAGATCGAGATCTCCTTCACGCCCGAGGAATGGGCGGCGGCGAACCAGAAGGCCTATCTCGAGAACAGAAAACGCTATACGGTGAACGGATTCCGCAAGGGCAAGGCGCCCAAGTCCGTCCTCGAAATGTATTACGGCAAGGGCCTCTTCTATGAGGACGCCCTTGATCTCCTCTTCGGGGAGAACTATGACGGGATCCTTGAAAAGGAGAAGGAAAATTTCACCGCCGTCGGCGAGCCGCAGCTCTCGCTCGGAGACGACTTCTCGGAGACGAACGTCGTTCTCACCGCCGTCGTTCCCGTCAAGCCCGACGTCACAGTGGGGCAGTACAAGGGTATAAAAATCCCCAAGTATGAGTATACTGTTACGGATGCCGACGTCGAAAAGGACATCCAAAACACTCTTGAGCGTCTTGCAAAGAGCGTCGACGTCACCGACCGTCCCGCCGCAATGGGGGACACCGTCAACATCGCCTTTGTCGGCAAGAAGGACGGCGTGGCCTTCGAGGGCGGCACGGCCGAGAGCTACGATCTCACCCTCGGGTCGCACACGTTCATTCCCGGATTCGAGGAAGGCGTCGTCGGCATGGCCATCGGCGAGACCAAGGACCTCGGCGTCACCTTCCCCGAGGACTATCAGGAAGAATCCCTCAAGGGCCAGCCCGTCGTCTTTACCGTGACCGTCCACAAGATCACGGGCAAAGAGCTCCCCGTGCTCGACGAGGAACTTGTCAAGAAACTCGGGTCCGACAGCCTCGACGCCTACAGGGCAAAGGTGCGCGAACGTCTCGAGAAGAACGCCGAGACGCGCTCCCGCAACGAGACGGAAAATTCCATCCTCACCGAGATCGCAAAGACGGCCACGGCCGAGATCCCCGACGCCCTCATCGAGCGGCAGGAAGAGCTCTCCGTGCGTCGGTTGGAGCAGAACATCATGCATCAGGGCATCCGTCCCGAGGACTACTACCAGTACATCGGCACCACGCGTGACGAATACAAGAAGAAGTTCGAGGAAGAGGCCAAGCAGCTCGTCATGCACCAGCTCGTCATCGAGAAACTCATCGAGCTCGAGAACATCACGGCGGCCGAAGAGGAGATCTCCCAAAAGATCGCTGAACAGGCGGCGTCCGTCGGCAAGGAACCCGCGGCGTATGAGAAGGATCTCGACCCCCGCCAGAGAGAATACATCGAAAACGACATCAAATTCACCAAGCTCATCGACTTCCTCATGGCAAACAACGAAATGGTCGTAAGCTCGGACAATGCGTAACAAGGAGACAAGACAATGACAAAGAACGTTCTCATTCCCTATGTTGTGGAGCGCACGTCGAGCGGCGAGCGCAGCTATGACCTCTATTCCCGTCTCCTCGAGGACAGGATCATCTTCCTCTCGGGCGAGATCGACGACGCCCTCTCCAACACCGTCGTCGCACAGCTCATCTATCTCGAGGGAAAGGACCCCGGGAAGGACATCTCCCTCTATATCAACAGTCCCGGCGGGTCAGTCTCGGCGGGCATGGCCATCTATGACACCATGAACTACATCAAGTGCGACGTCTCGACCATCTGTATCGGTCTCGCGGCGTCCATGGGTGCCTTCCTCCTCGCGGCGGGCCAAAAGGGCAAGCGTTACGCTCTTCCCAACAGCGAGATCATGATCCATCAGCCTCTCGGCGGGGCGCAGGGGCAGGCGAGCGACATCAAGATACAGGCCGACCACATCTTAAAGATCAAGGAAAAGATGACCCGCATCCTCTCCGAAAACACGGGCAGAAGCTATGAAGAGATCGCCCGCGATACGGACAGGGACAACTACCTCACGGCCGAAGAGGCCATGCAGTACGGGCTCATCGATAAGGTCTATTTCAAACGTTAAATCGATTCGGAGAAAAGAATGACGAAATATGAACAGCGCTGCTCCTTCTGCGGGAAGGAGAAGGCCAAAGTCAAAAAGCTCATCGCGGGTCCCGAGGGGATCTTCATCTGCGACGAATGCGTGGAACTGTGCAGGGACATGATCGATAAGACGCCTGTCAACGCGCCCGTCGGGAAGGTGGATCTCAAAAAGCCCTCGGAGATCAAGGAAGAGCTCGACAAGTATATCATCGGGCAGGACAAAGCCAAGAGAGTGCTCTCCGTCGCCGTCTACAACCACTACAAGCGCATCAATGCGATGGCGGACGGCGTCTCTTCCGACGACGTCGAGATCGAAAAGAGCAACATCCTTCTCTTGGGCCCCACGGGAAGCGGAAAGACGCTCCTCGCGCGGACGCTTGCCAAAATTCTGAACGTTCCCTTCGCAACGGCAGACGCCACCACGCTCACCGAGGCGGGCTATGTCGGCGAGGACGTCGAAAATATCCTCTTGAAGCTCATCCAGAATGCCGATTTCGACATCGAAAGGGCACAGCGGGGCATCATCTATATCGACGAGATCGACAAGATCGCGCGGAAGGGGGAGAACGTCTCCATCACCCGCGACGTCTCGGGCGAGGGCGTCCAGCAGGCGCTGCTCAAGATCATCGAGAGCACGGTCGCCAACGTTCCCCCGCAGGGCGGCAGAAAGCATCCCCAACAGGACTGCATGCACATCGATACGACGAATATCCTCTTCATCTGCGGCGGCGCCTTTGTGGGGCTTGACAAGATCGTCTCCGCCCGCATGGATGATTCGGGGCTTGGGTTTGGCGGCAAGGTCAAACTCAGCGAGAGGGAAGTGGACTATACGCTCCTCGACGACGTCAAGCCGCAGGACCTCACGAAGTTCGGCCTCATTCCCGAATTTGTCGGCCGTATCCCCATCGTCGTCAGCCTGCAGGCCCTCGACGAGGACGCGCTCGTCAGCATTCTCACACAGCCCAAGAACGCCATCATCAAACAGTACCAGAAACTTGTCGGCATGGACGGCGTCAAGCTCACCGTGGAAGAGGGGGCCGTGAGGGAGATCGCGAACACCGCCATCCGCTTAAAGACGGGCGCGCGCGGCCTGAGAACGATCATCGAGAGCCTCATGATCGACGTGATGTTCGATATCCCGTCCGAGAAGAACGTCGAGGAGATCATCATCACCCGCGACTGTGTGACGGGCGCCGCCAAGCCGCGCCTCATCTACAAGAAAACGGCATGACTTGAAAAAACAAAGCACCGCAACAAAGGGCGTATTCCATAGGGGATCAAAAAACAAAATTTTTTATCGGAATACACCTTTGGGCGAGTCAAAAAAGCAGGGATACTCCCTGCTTTTTGTTATAGGCACGCTTCTAGTTTTGAATTTTGCAGTTGTTTGCGGGTAGTGTAGGAAGAAGAAACATGATGCGGTATAATCTTCCTTACAGTCTAATCTTAATTTATTTGCCGCAAATCTTATTGATATAAGACTGCATTTCCTGCGGCGTTTCGTGGAAACCGCGCCTGACCCATTCGTCAAGTAGCCCGAAAAGCCCATAGGAGTAAAACCTACCTTTGTAGCATTCGAGCGCATTCTCGCCATACTGTGGCACCATAATTTCATAAAAAGAATTGTAGATCGCCGTCTGTAAGCCTCGTTCATAAAGAAGCGCAAGGAGATCTTTTATGCTGTAATTGTATTCAAAAAAGGTCAAGCCGTTTTCGGGCGTAAAGTTTTTGCGTTCCGCAATCTCGTGTTCTTCCGCCCAGCGTTCCCATAACTTTATCATTTTATATGTAATTGCTTCTTGTTTGCTTGAAAAGTTACGAAAATAAGTCGTTCTCCCGACCTGTGCCGTTTCCGAGAT
>CANREC010000074.1 GCA_947629535.1 uncultured Clostridia bacterium
GGAGTTGTTGGTCGCGTCCGTCCATGTGAGGACATTCTTCGCCTCAGGAGCAGCGGCGCGCGTGCCAAAGTTAAGAGTGACTTCTTTTGTACCCATCGTGAACACGACATCCCCTTCCATATCATTGGGAAGAGTGCAGGACGTGCCGTTAAGCTGTTCAAGCTCGCCCTCTTCGCCAACTTTGTACTGCGTGTCCGTAGGATAATAGAGCGTCCAAACGCCGTTTGCGTCCTTATTGAGAAGGATCACGGAAATATCGCTAACTTCAACCGTGATTTTATTTGAGCCATAAGTAAACTCAAACGTCAAACCGACTGTTCCTTGAGGCGCTGTAGCAACTGTAAGAGTTGTTTCAAAATCTTGGCTGAGCGGCGTAGCGTTGCCCGTGGCACCCGTGACCTTGGCTGTTGCAGATGTAGCATCAAACGTGCCACTCACTGTGAGCTTGTTGAGTTCATTCTGCGCAACGGTAAGGGCGTATTTGCCGACTGCAAGGTATGTTTTGTTGGTGTCGGTGTAGGTGTACGCAAAGGCATCCTTCAATCCGCTAGGTGCGGTATTTTCATAGGTGAGTTTATCAATTGCACCGACAGCGACTTTGCCAGTCTGTGCAGCATCGGTAAGGTCGAATTTGACAGTGATTTTTTTCGTCGTGTCCGTGTAGCCTGTGACATCGAGGGCTGCGTTAGCACCGACGTTGGCGACGTAAACGGTGCCCCTGATAGTAGGAGCGTCCGTAACGGTCACTGTGCCGTTCCCTTCGGTCTTGACAGCATTGTTTGCGGTAGCGTTGATCGTCGCGCCTGCTGCGATCGTGAGCGTGCCCTTGCTGAGAACGACTGCCTCATAATCAACATCGTTGGCATGCGCGCAATCATTGAGCGTGATGTTCTTGAGGGTGAGGGTCGCGCCTTCTTCGACCAAGATCATGGCCGCCGTGAGCGCTCTGCTGCGGGTGAGCTCAGCAGCCTTTGCGCCTGTTTCCGTGTAGGTGTTGCCGTTCTTCTTGGCGGTCGACAGGGTGAGCGTCACGCCGCTCTTGATGACGAGCGTGTTCTCAAGCGTCAAAGTCGTTTTTTCGACAAGGTAGATCGTACCCGTCGTTTCGATCGCGTCGATCGCGGCCTGCAACGTTGTATACGGCGTGTAGTTTCCATCATCGTCAACGATGACGGCGACGACATTCTCCGTGGGAACGAGGAGATAGAGGCCCGACGAGAACGAACCGAACGCATAGCCGTCGTTCTTGACGGTGAAGTAATTGTTCAAGCTTGCTTGCGTGCCCTTGACATAGACGGGAGCTTGTTCATAAGCGCCGCCCGCGAGCACTGCGCCGAGCTGCTGCTCGGGATCTGCAAATTCGACGGTGACTTTTTCAGCATCGGTAAGTTCATCACCTGCCACGGTGATATAGCTCTCTTTGCCTTCGAGACGGACGCCGTCCACGAGGCCGCTCATCGCCGCCGCATTCAAAGTGACGTTTGCGCCGCTTTCGAGAGCGAGCCCAGCGCCGTATTGCGCGGTGTTGCCGTCGATCTTGCCGCCGTCCAAAGTGAACGCCGCATTCGAGGAGGCGTAGATAGCGCCGCCCTTCCCTGTGGCCTTGTTGCCGTTCATCGTGCAGGACGTCAACGTGACGCTGTAGTCCTTGACCACTTTTGCATTGTAGAGGACGAGAGCGATCGCGCCGCCGTTCACGGCCGTGTTACCTGTGAAGGAAGCATTCGCGACTGTGAGCGAACCTTTGCTGTAGTAGATGGCGCCGCCGTCTTGTGTAGCGGTGTTGTTCGTGAACTCGTTATTGGACGACGCGTTGAGCATAACATTGCCGCCGCCGACATAGATAGCGCCGCCGTTCGTTGCGGAGCAATCCTCAGCCGTGAATGTACCGCTTACGGTGAAAGCGGGATACTTGTTCTTTCCGTAGTCGCCGACGTAGACCGCGCCGCCGTTCTGTGCGGAGCAGCCCGTCGCCGTGAATGTCGTGACCGTGAACGTGCAGTCGACGCCGACGTAGACCGCGCCGCCGTTGCCCGTTGTGGCCTTGCAGTTCTCGGCCGTGACAGAAGTCGCCGCAAACGTTGCGCCCTCGTCAAGGAAGATGGCGCCGCCGTTCTCTGCGGCCGTGCAATTTGTGAATTTGACATCGAGCGTTTGGCTCTCTTGAGTTGCAATCGTCGCATTGACTGCGGAGAGAGCCGTTGCGGTGGTATTTTTGAATACGACATTTCCGCTTGCGGTCATCGTCGCCCCAGAGAGGAGACTGATCGTAGCGTTATTGAAGGTGTTCGTCCCTGTAAGCGTAAGGCTTGCGACTTTTGTCCCATCCTTCTTTGCAGCGGCGATCGCACCGTTCTTCATGGTAACGTTGGTGAGACTCAACGTGCCGTTCGTCTCGACATTGATCGAGCCGTTGAAGGTGACGTTGTTGAGTTCCAACGAGCCGCCTGCCGTAACATCGATCGAGCCGTTGAAGGTGAGGTTCTTCAGCGTAAGAGACGTAAGCTTAAGTGCGTTTGCAGCAGTTCCATCCTTGCTGCCGACAACAAGTTTCTCAACGCCATCGCCAAGGGTGACCTTGCTGCCCTCGGTCCCTTCAAGGGTGAGAGATGTAACCTTTTTAACTTCTGCATTGTTAAGGTCATCCGCCTTAATCGTCACGTTACCGTTGACCTTCACAGTGGCTGTTGTGGCTGTTGTGCCTGTTCCCTTTGCCGCTGTAATTGCAGCCGCCAATGTGCTATATGCGGTGGAGACATCATCCTTCGTGACAACAAATCCGTTAGAGCAGACCGCATTCACAGTAGCCGTTACCGTCGCTCCATTAAGGTTTTGATTCCCCGCAAAGGTCGCAGTCAAAGTGTACCGGCCTATTTTTTCATCTATATAAGCCTTAAGGGAGAAAGTATAGCCATCGGGAGTGTCGATTTCTCCAGTAGTTGTACCATATTGCAATTCAAACGTCCAATCCGCCACATCTTCGGGGAAAAGTTTCTCATCAGCTGTGGTGAGCGTGACTTGAGGGTCTTGCGTCTCAAAGACGTCAAAGGTGTAAGCGGTTTTACCCTCGTCATACTTGAAATGAGCGTTCACAGCGGCACGGGTAATGCCCCAAGAGATTTCCTTGGGGTCCTCTTCGCCATCTTGCCATGTATAGCCGTTGATGGGCTTTACGGTGTACTTGTTGGGATACGTCTGTGTCCAGCCACCATTCTCGGCAAGCGTGCCCGTTGCATTCGTGCTCGCATACACGCCCGTGATCTCGAACTTATCGCTGTTGTCTTTCAGCGTTTTTTCGTAGAGGGAAGAGTAGACAGTCGAACCTGTATACGACGGCGTTTCTGTTTCAACATTGTTTTCGCCGAGCGCGTTATTGATCGCGTCCTCCAGTGTCTGCGAAATCGCCTCTTTCACATAATGCAATTTGGCGATGTCGACAGTGTTCTCAGTTTCGGCGGCTTCGGTAGAAGTGTACATGCCCGTTGCGCCAAAGTAGAACACGTCGATCGCCTTGCCCGTCTTGTCATATCCGTAGACATAGAAGTGACCATTCTCATCGATGTGAATGTCCTCTGTGCCGCCGTCAACAACTGTAAAGACGATGGGGTTTTCCGCGGTCAAGACAGTATCATCATAGAAAACGTCACGGCTCGACACGAGGACTTTGCAGTCCGTGCCATAGCTGACGGGAAGATAATACTTGTTTCCCTTCTTAAATGCGCCAACCGTCAGCGACGTGCCGCCGTTTTGGACGGCCCCGCCGTTCAGGGAATATTGGATCCCCTTTGCGTTGACGTATGTAACAGTGACTTTTTCGTCGGGAGCACTCCAAGGGTCGCCACCTGCGCGGAACTGCTTGGGCGCCACCAAAGAACTCTTATAGGGAGTATCTTCGGGGAAATCCGAACCGTTCGGCAGCTTGTCTGCCTTGGTGACAGCCGCATCGGCGGCCGCTGCGACAATGGAGTTCCCTCCCTCTGCCGTGGCGCCGACACCGCGGTCGAGCAGCAGGACGCCCATAAGGCCGCCCACAGCCAGAAGCGCCGCAAGCAGGGCAAGCAAAATCTTCCTTGCCAAACTCATGTTACTTTGTTTCATATTTTTTCTCCTTTCGGATTTATTCCTATATATTTTCGGTAAAATTTACCGTAGTTGCCTTAATTTTCTTCTGAATGAAGGGCGCTCGGGAGGCGATGAAAAATTTTTCTGAAACGCCGACCCTTTCTTCAAGCAAAAACCGCCGAGCCGCCATTGGGGGAGCCGGTTGATCCGATTTTGCTATACAATTTAATATGCGCCAATAGAAAACCTCATTCCGATTCGACTTATTTCGATACAAAATACATTCTATCACACATTGGGGCCAGATGTCAATGGTTTGAATCACATTTTATTCGGGATTTTCAATAATTTTTTTATCCTTATCGCGTCAACTGACCCTATAAAGCGCCGCAAGACCGCCCTCGCTCGTCTCCCGATATCGGGCGTTGATATCCTTCCCCGTTTCGTACATCGTCTTGACGATGAGGTCGAAGGAGATCTTCCTCGTGCCCGACAGGATCTTGGCAAGTTCGGCGCTCTCGAGCGCACGCATGGCGGCGACGGCATTGCGTTCGATACAGGGGATCTGCACATATCCGCAGATGGGGTCGCAAGTGAGGCCGAGCTGATGTTCGAGCGCGATCTCGGCAGCGTACTCGATCTGTGACGCGTCATTGCTGAAAAAACAGCTCACGGCGGCCGCGGCCATGGAAGTTGCCGTCCCGATCTCGGCCTGACAGCCCGCTTCCGCCCCGCTTACGGAGGCATTCTGCTTGACTGTGACGCCGATGAGCCCCGCAACGGCAAGGGCTGAAACGATCTTATTTTCACTGAATCCATGCTTGGAAGAGAGGTAAAAGAGGACTGCGGGAAGGACGCCGCTCGCCCCGCATGTGGGCGCGGTGACGACGGTCCCGCCCGAGGCGTTTTCCTCGCTCGTCGCGAAGGCAAATGCGCACAACTGGCGCTTTTCCCTCTCCTCGGGCTCCTCCTCATTGGGGGTCGTTTCGAAGAGGATCTTGGCCTTCCTGTCGACTTTGAGCGACCCCGGGAGCTTACCTTCGGCAATGAGGCCCGCATGGATGGTATGTTTCATGGAGTGCCAGACTTCAAGCAGGAAATCCTTGATATTTGCGTCCTCGAACTCGAAAACGACCTGCTCGAGGGGCATATTTTTCGAGGCGCAGTAGTCCATGATCTCCGCAAAAGTATGGAAAGGGTAGGTCTCCGCGGCCTCGAGAATGGGTTCCCCGACGGCGCAGACGCTCCCCCCGCCCACGGAAAGATAGGTGACGGAACGGATGACGCCGCCATCGGGGCCGAGCGCGGAGAGTTCCATCGTGTTGGGATGCTCGAGAGGCTTGTCCGAAGGGTCAAAGATGACTTCGACCTTCTTGCCCGCACCCTCAAAGACGTCGATGATGGCCCTATCGGTGAGGTGGCCCTTGCCCGTCAGCGCGAGAGAGCCGTAAAGGGTAGCACGGTAGCTTTCAGCGTCCCCGAGGCGGCGAAGAAAGTCCTTTGCGGCACGTTCGGGGCCCATCGTATGTGAGCTCGACGGCCCGCGCCCGATTTTATAAAGTTCCCTTAAAGATTGCATTCTTCCCCCCTATCCCGAACAGTTTCAGACGGAAAAAGGCACTATTTTTCCGCAAAATCGGGAATACTGAAAGTGACGCTATGACGATTTTATACGTTTGTTTTGCCGTCTATATCCTCGCCGTCAACTTCTATGCGTGGCGGTTCCTAAAGACGCAAAAGGAAAGCTATGAAACGGACGGAGAGATCAAGGGCGACGGAAAGCTCGTCCTTGCGGCCCTCCTCGGCGGCGCGATCGCCGTCTACGTCTCCATGTTTATGATGCGATTCCGCCTCGGAAACCTGCTTTTGATGCTCTTCATGCCGCTCGCGGCCGTGCTGAACATCTACTGTTTCTTTTTGGGGTTCCGCGGGATCTATTTGTTCTTTTGAGGTTTCGGGGAAGTTCCGCTCTGTCCTTTCTCATAAAATAACATATGTTATATAACATGTGTTATATTGTACACGGCGGACCGTTTCAGATATAACCGTTTCAGATATAAGGGAAAGAGCGAAAGAATTGTCCTCATCCCGATACGCCTGCTCATTCTAAGGCGTTCTCATTGTCATCCCGAGCCGCGCGTAAGCGCGTGTCGAGGGATCTCCACTGCAATAGAGATTTCTCGACTGCGCCTTCGGCTCCGCTCGAAATGACATAGACCCACGGACTTCGTTTGAGGGGATCCTTCGCTTCGCTCAGGATGAGCGGGCGGAACGGACCGCGTTTGAGGGGATCCTTCGTTTCGCTCACGATGAACAGAGAGAGGGGCAGCACCCTTATTCTTCCCGATAGTTCTCCTCGAGCCATTTTGCGACGCCGTCCTCCTCGCAGTAGCCGATGACGCCCGTCGCCTTTTCCTTCAGCCAGCTGTCGGCATTCATGACGGCGTACTTCTCTTCGCAGACGTCGAACATGTCGGAATCGTTGGACGTGTCGCCGAAACAGACGGCCCTGCCGCAACCGAGGTAATCCCTCAGAAACTTTACGCCGTTTGCCTTGGTCGCCTCGCGCGGGGAGACTTCCATCCAAAAGTCGTTCTGGTAGACCTCTTGATGGAAGATGCAGATGAAACGCTCGTCGTATTTCAGAATGTCCCACGCCTTCTCGAGCTGTTCGCGTGGACATATGCACTTGAAGTAAAAGATGTAGCCCTCGAGGAGCTCCTCTTCCGTATGGACGGGATCGAGGCGGACGTCTCCTCTCCGTCGGTAGAGATAGCGTTCGATGCCGTAATTCTCGCGGCCGACCATGTAGGCGATCCGCTCGCGGGTACGCTCTCTTGCGCCGAACACGAAGGGCGGGATGTTAAATTCTTTGAGAACGGAATAGACGTACCGTTTTTCCTCATCCGAAAAGAGTACGGAGCGAAGGGTCTCGCCCGTCTCATAATTGTAGATGAGCCCGCCGTTATAGAGGACTACGGGGGTGCGGATATTGAGGCCGCCGAGGGCGAGCCGAGCGCTCAAGGCAGAGCGTGCCGTGGCGAACGAGAGGATCATCCCGCGATCCGTCAGGCCGTTCAGCTTTTCTCGGCTGTAGTCGGAGACGCATTCACGGCTTGTGAGGAGCGTCCCGTCGAGGTCCGTAACATAGAGTGTCTTCATGATTTCTTACCGCCGACCGCTTTTTTACTTCATCATATTTCCGACGGTAAAATTATACCACAACGGCGCGGCGAATGCAAGCTTAATTTTCATCTTACAGGCGAGAAAGCGCATAATAAGACGAAAAAATTTTTTTTGTAAAAAAATTATTATATCGCTTGAAAATCGATTGACATCTACGCCGATCTTTGATAGAATAAGCAAGCATTGATCGAATTGCGGGTGTAGTTCAGTGGTAGAACACTAGCCTTCCAAGCTGGTCGCGTGGGTTCAATTCCCATCACCCGCTCCAATTTCGTAGTCTTAAGAGATGT
>CANREC010000075.1 GCA_947629535.1 uncultured Clostridia bacterium
TAAGGCTCCTCCCGAGGAGGAGCTGTCACCGCAGGTGACTGAGGTGGGCATGTTCGTCGTTGCCCACCCCCCTACCCCCTTCCTCGGAAGGGGCAAGGACTTCGTTCAAGGGGATCCTTCGGGTCGAAAGACCCTCAAGATGAGCATTGTATTCAATTACATATCAAATTCTCGATTTTGCGGGCGCCTTGTGTTTGGAAGGCGCTTTTTCGGTGCCTTCGGCGGCCGCGCGGCGGTCCTTGCCGAAGTAGAAGAGGGCGACCGTATCGGGGCCGACGTGCGAGCCCGTGCACAGGTCGTAATATTCCAGAATGACCTCTTTCACGCCGCGCGCCTTGAGCTCTTCCGCGACCGCGAGCGCGTCCTCTTCGCAGTCCGCATGGGTGATAGCGACCGTCTGTCCCTTGGGCGAAGGGCAATTGGCGTCGAAGGCCGCAAGCAGGGCCGCAAGGGCCTTTTTCCTGCCCCGTTCCTTGCCGCAGACGACGAGTTTTGCCTGTTTGTCCCCGTTCGCCCGCAGAATGGGCTTGATGTTGAGCAGCGTCCCCGCGATCGCCACTGCCGCGGAGATGCGTCCGCCCCGCCTGAGATACTTGAGATCGCCGACGGTGACGGAACTGTTGACCTTATAGCGGTTATTTTCGAACCATTCGGCGCAGGCGTCCAAGCTCTCGCCCATGTCGCGGAGATCGGCCACGCGGAGCACGAGGAGCCCCTCTCCCATCGAGGCATTGGAGCTGTCGGCGACGACGATCCGCCGTTCGGGGAACTCTCCCTCGAGCTCCTTCGCCGCGAGCGCGGCCTGCGCGAACGTGCCGCTGATGCCCGAGGAGATGGTCACGAAAAAGACGTCGCGGCCCGCCTTGAGAACGGGCGAAAGGGCCTCTTTCATGCGCTCCTTCGGAATGAGCGACGTGCGGATATCCTTGCCCGCACGCATGGCGGCATAGTGCGCCTTTGCGGCCTCGCGGAAGGACGGGGCGCTCAAACAGTCCGTCTCCACGTCGCCGCTGTAAATTTTATAGGGAATGATGCGGATGTTCCGCTCCTTGACCAACGCATCGGGAATATTCGCCGATGAATCCGTAAAGATCTCAAATTGCATCGTAAGCCTCCTTGGCCCTTGTCACAATCAGCATACCGCATTCGGCCCGAAAATACAACCTACCGTTCGGGAAACCCCGCCTACTCTTCGGAAAGGGGGCTCCACTGTGCGGAAAAAGGCCTCTACCCGCAGTAGAATGGGCAATATTTCGGCAATAACTGCGCATTTTTCGGATATTCGGCGCATAGATTAAAATATTCGGCGGGGGAGAGAAGTTTTCGACGGAATATCCCGAAATTCCCCAAAAAAAGACATGATCTCCCCCGTACTCTATGATAGGATATAGGAGATCGGGATGAAGTTTTTCACCGTAAAACTCAAGACGCTGCTCTCGGCGGGAGCCATTCTCGCCGCCTTCATCGTCGCGCTCGTCGCGGCAGACCTCACGGGGGCCGTGGAAGTCTATTCGAGCACCAACCGCTTCCTTCCCATCTACTGCGTCGGGAGAGAGGACAACAGGATCGCCATCTCCTTTGACTGCGCGTGGGGCGTCGAGCACACCGACGACATTCTCAAAAACCTCGAAGAGGGCAACGTCAAGGCGACCTTCTTCACCGTGGAATTTTGGGCGAAGGAACATCCCGACTATCTCAAAAAAGTCTCGGACGCGGGCCATGAGATCGGCACGCACAGCGCGACGCATTCGTACATGTCCCGCCTCTCGGAGAGCGAGATAAAGGGCGAGCTGCGCTCCTCTGCCGACGCCATCACCGCCGTCACGGGGAAAACCGTGGAACTCTTCCGCCCGCCCTTCGGGGACTATGACGACCTTCTCATCGACACGGCAAACGCGATGGGGCTCTATCCCATCCAGTGGGACGTTGATTCTTTGGACTGGAAGGACCTCACGGCGTCCGATATCGCAGAACGAGTGATCTCCCGCGTGAAGAGCGGGTCCATCATTCTCTGCCACAACAACGGACTGCACACGGCCGAGGCCCTGCCGATCATCATCGACACGCTGAAGGCCAAGGGTTTCACCTTTGTGCCCATCGGCGAACTCATCTATCGCGAGAACTACACCATCGACGCCACAGGCAAACAGATCGCCCAAAACGAAACGTGACGGGCGGGCGCCCCCTCAAGGGGTGGGCAAGAGGCGTCCGTTTCCATCAAAACTTTGCATGAAATACTTGGAGGTACCAATCAGAATATGGATCACAGCACGGAAAAGAACAATCGGGTGTACTTGAGCGGAGAGATCGTCACCGAGGCGACCTTCTCCCACGAGGTCTACGGCGAGGGATTCTATGAATTCTACGTCAAAGTGCTCCGCCTGTCGGGGCAGGCGGACATTCTGCCCGTCACCGTCTCCGAACGTCTCATCAAGGGCAACGACCTGAAACCGGGCAGCCGCATCTGCGCCGTCGGACAGTTCCGCTCCTACAACAAGCTGGAAGGGGGAAAGTCCCGCCTCATGCTTACCGTCTTTGTGCGGGAGCTCGTGGAGCCCTCGTCCGAAAATCCCAACAACATCGTCCTTTCGGGCTACATCTGTAAGCCGCCCGTCTACAGGACGACCCCCTTCAACCGCGAGATCGCCGACCTTCTCATCGCCGTCAACCGCGCCTACAACAAGTCCGACTACATTCCCTGCATCGCATGGGGACGAAACGCCCGCTTTGTGCAGACGCTCAAGGTCGGGGACAGGATCGCCCTCTCGGGCCGCATCCAGAGCCGCGAATATCAAAAACGCCTCTCCGACGAGGAGACGGTCACCATGACGGCGTATGAGGTCTCCGTCAGCAAGCTCGCCGCCTTCGACGACGGCGACGGATTCGACCTCGACGGCGAATTCGATCTCTACAGTCCCGCGGAGAGCACGTTCAACGCTTGACATCTCCCTTCTTTTCGGCTAAAATAGAAAAAAACCCGAAACGGGGGACGGAATGAAACCGAAGAGGACCAAGAACGAAAAGATCCGCGGGATACAGGCGGTGCTCGAAAAGCACCGCCGTTTTGACTTCCGCTACATTCCGCTCATAGGGCACTGGGTCATGCCCGACAGGACGTTCGCCTACCGTCAGCGGGGAATCGATCGTTTTTTGACGGGATTCTGGCGGACCGTGCTCAAGATCTTCACCCGTCCGCTCTTCTGGATCGCCTACGGCGGCATCCATGTGGACGGAAAGAAGAATCTGAAGGCCATCGGAAAATCGGGCGCGATCTCCGTCTGCAACCATTTCAACTATCTTGACACCCTTCTCGTGCGCACGGCGGCGGGGCACTTCCGCACCTTCCACACGATGGCGCCGTGGAACAACAAGACGGGATTCGGCGGGCACATTATCCGCCACGGCGGCATGTGGCCCTTCAGTAAGGACAGAGAGGCGACGCGCAACCTGCTCTCCGAGATGGAACGGCAGCTGAAAAAGGGGAAGATCGTCAATTTTTACGCCGAGCAGGTCATGTGGACGAATTATCAAAAGCCCCGCCCCATGAAGGACGGCGCCTTCCACTACGCCGTAAAATATCAGGTCCCCGTTCTGCCCATCTTCTGTACTTTCAAGCGCAGCAAGCGCGGACACTTAAGGCGGGTGCACGTCCACATTCTGCCCGCGATCTATGCGGACGATACCCTTGCAAAGCCCGAGCGCATCCGCGACATGCTCACCCGCGCCGAAGAGGAATGGAAGGAGTGCTACGAAAAGGCATACGGCATGCCGCTTATGTATTTATAAATTATAAATTATAAATTAAAAATTATAAATGTAAAATTGTGGTGATGGTTCGGCAAGCTCACCATGACGTCATCAGAATGGTCCGCCTTCCCCCTCATACTTGAGGGGGAAGGGTAGGGAAGGGGGCGTCATTCTGTTTCCGTCACCCTGAACTTATCGAAGGGTCACCTCATTTTTCATTTTTGATTTTCAATTCAAAAAGATCCGTCACATATGTGGCGGATCTTGTGTTATTTCTCTTCGGGGGGCGTGTCGTATTCCACGCGGGCGGTCTGCTGCCATCCGCCGTCGGTGTTCTTCTTTGCATAGCGGCGGCTCATGATGTAGATCGGCACATATTCGAGCAGATACAGCGGGTTGAAGAGGACCGTCCCTGTTTTCTCCCAAAAACCGAGCGGGGCAAACATCTCGGGACAGGCGAGGAGCGCAAGCACACTGTACCCGAGGAGCAGGACATACATGACCCCGAAGGGCATCACGATGAGCAGCATGACCGCCTCGAACCAGAGACGGCTCTCCTGCAATGTGTAATAGATGGCGATCCCCGCGCCCGCGACGCCCGTCGCGACGGAGACGATGAGGAAGAGGATGAGGGGCACGATGCCGAAGAAGTATTCCCGCTCCCCCGACGTGAAGGAGCCCCGCTTTCTGATCTGGTCCATGATCTGCTGTTTGTATTTCTTGTCGCACTGGGAATATCCCGTCAGCCAGCGCACCCGACGCTGAAAATTGTCCTTGTGATGCAGGGCCTCTTCGGTATAGATGACGGCATAGGGATAGAACATCGAGCGGAATCCCTTCAGAAGGGAATCGAGCTTGAGTTCATAGTCCTCGGTGAGCGTCCTGTACGGCCACCCGCCGATGCGCTCGATGACGGAGCGGCGCACCATCATGCCCTGTCCGCACATGTTGAGCGGCATGTCCTTCTGCATGCGGTACTTGTTCCCCAAATCGTCGAGAATGGGCCATGTGAGGGCCGAGCAGTTGGTGAACACCGTCCGCGCCCGCCTTCCGCCGAGATAGTTCTTGACGAACTTCCGCGTGAGGAAGATGTCAAAATCGTATTCGAGGGCATTGTTGAGTTCGGAGACGTAGGATCTGTCGAGCACGGCGTCGGCGTCAACGATGACAAACGCGTCATATGTTGCGATTTTTTCCTTGATGGCCTTGAAATATCCGTCGAGGGCGTCCCCCTTGCAGGTCTGGTCGGGCACGACAAAGACGTTCGCTCCGAGCGCCTTGGCGAGCTCTACCGTCGGGTCGTCAGGGTCCTTGACGATGACGTTCACATCGAAAAAGTCCTTCCCATAGTCCTGTTTTTTGATGGACGCAAAGAGGTCGCCGATGACCGCGCTCTCGTTGCGGGCGGGAATGACGACGGAGATGCGCCTGCACGTTTTGGCCTTGCGGTAGGTCGGTTTCTGGAAGGCATAGCGAAACTGGATCAGCTTCGGGATATAAAGCAAGATCGCCAATGCGGAGAGACCGATGTAGGCCCAGAATGTGATCGTGATGGGAAGTGTCATAGAGATACCGTCTGTTGAGTTCGTTAGATCGTTTTCATTATATACAATTTTTTATGTTTCGTCAACATATTCGCACAAAAATGTCAGAAAAATATATGACAAAAACAGATCCCGCGTATTGTGAGTGCAGCGAGGGGTAAGTGCTCATCCTGAGCGTAGCGAAGGGTAAGCGCTCATCCTGCCCCCGCGTCATGTTGAGCGTAGCGAAACATCCCGAAGAACGAAGTTCGACATCGACCGTCGGGATCCTTCGCTACGCTCTGAATGACGCATTGTCTGGGTGCCTGTCCTCTCCCGCGTCATCCTGAGCCCGTATCTCGCCCTCCCCCGTTGAAGGGGGAGGGGTAGGGGAGGGGGTTGCCCTCAAACGAAGTCATAAGCCTTCCCCTTGAAGGGTGGAGCAATGTATTCTGCCAAAAGTCCTGTGAACTTTTGGCACGTTGCGACAGGAGTGAGCGCATTATCTCGCGCGAACGGTGACCGAATGCGGGTCTCTACCCGCATGAGACAGGTGGCACGGCGCAGCCGTGACGGATGAGGGGCGCCAAGGAGTACTACGTTCATCATGAACACCGATATCAATGAAAAAACGGCAGCTATGCTGCCGTTTTTTGTGACATATGCGTCAAAAAGCGACTTTTTCCATGAGGAAGGAGATGATGCCTTCCTCGTCGAGACGGACCTGTTCCATCGTGTCGCGGTCGCGGATGGTGACCGTGTCGTTCTCCATGGTCTCGAAGTCGATCGTGATGCAGTAGGGCGTCCCGATCTCGTCCTGTCTGCGGTAACGTTTGCCGATGGAGCCCGCCTCGTCATAGGTGACGGGAAATCTCTTCTTGAGGTTGTTCCAGACTTCCCTCGCCTTGGGCGCGAGATTCTTCTGAAGGGGCAGAATGGCCGCCTTGTATGCCGCGATCGCGGGGTGGAAACGGAGCACGTTCCGCGTCTCTCCGCCCTCGAGGGTCTCCTCGTCGTACGCCTCGCAGAGGGTGGCGAGCATGAGCCTGTCCGCGCCGATGCTGTATTCGATGACATAGGGGATAAATTTCGAACCGTCCACGGGATCCACATACATGAGCCCCTTGCCCGAGTACTCCTGATGGCGGCTGAGGTCATAGTCCGTGCGGTTGTGGATGCCGTTGAGCTCCTGCCAGCCCATCGGGTAGAGATATTGGATGTCGCACGCCTCTTTTGCGTAGTGGGCGAGCTTGTCGTGGTCGTGGAACCGAAGATGTTCCTTTTTGAATCCCATGTCGAGCAGGAATTGCAGCGCCTTTTCCTTGAATGCCCGATAATATTCCCCGTCCGTGCCCTCTTTGCAGAACCACTGGTGCTCCATCTGCTCGAATTCGATGGTGCGGAAGATGAAGTTCCCGGGTGTGATCTCGTTGCGGAAGGCCTTGCCGATCTGCGCGATGCCGAAGGGGATCTTTGCCCGCGTCGTCCGCTGGACGTTGAGGAAGTTGACAAATTCCCCCTGCGCCGTCTCGGGACGCAGATAGATCTTGTTCTGGCTCTCGTCGGTCACGCCGCGGCTCGTCTCGAACATGAGGTTGAAGGTGCGGATGGGGGTCCAGTCGAACCCGCCGCAGACGGGGCAGTGGACCTGATGTTCCTGAATGTATTGCTCCATTTCCTCATTTGTCATGAGGTCGGGATTGACGGCGCCTTTGCTGTGCGCCTCGATGAGATTGTCCGCACGGTGGCGCGTCTTGCACTTCTTGCAGTCCATCTTGGGGTCGGTGAAGGAAGAGGTGTGCCCGCTCGCTTCCCAGACCTTCGGATTCATGAGGATCGCGGCGTCCACGCCGAAGGAATTGTCGCTCTCCTGTACGAACCGTTTCCACCAAGCCCGCTTGATGTTGTTCTTGATCTCCACGCCGACGGGGCCGTAGTCCCATGTGTTGCCCATGCCCCCGTAGATCTCGCTCCCCGGGAAGATGATGCCCCGCGCCTTGCATAACGCAACGAGTTTGTCCATAGTGACAGCGCTGTTCTCCATACGATACCTCGAAATTTAGTTTCAAGAGTATTATACAAGGATTTTTCCCGCAGGTCAAGGAAGTAGAGAATCAAAAATTAAAAATTAAGAATTAAAAATTGAACGCACCGCTCCGCCGCCGCGTCACCCTGAGCCGTTATTCCGCCCTCCCCCGTTGAAGGGGTAGGGGTATATTCCGCCCTCCCCCTTTGAAGGGG